>JBCDIO010000209.1:0-6363 GCA_038748815.1 Bacteroidota bacterium | reverse complement strand
TGATCATCAACACCACTCCTTTGGGCACGGCTCCAAACGTGAAATTTTGCCCTGATCTGAACTATGAGCAACTGGATGATCGTCATTTTTTATACGACTTGGTCTACAATCCTGAAAAAACGCTATTTTTGGAAAACGGCGAACGGAAGGGTAGTCACATCATGAATGGATTACCCATGCTCATTGGGCAAGCCGAAGCCGCCTGGAAAATTTGGACACAAACCGGTCAATAAAGACCGATCACTATGTAGAAAAGGACCTAACCAAATCCTATGAAAAAAGAGGCTAAACCAATGCGGGAAAAACAAGCAGCCTTAAAGAATATTCTGGATGATGCCAGAACGTCGACGAATACCGTTAAATTGGATTTTTCGAATACGGAAATCGCCTTCTCCAATAAAACGGATAAAGAACTAAAGCGAGCCTCCTGGCTTTTCCGCCTGATGCACCAACCTTGGCTCGTAAAACTCAGCTCCACCTTAGGAATGATTGCCGTCAAGTGGCGTTTACCGTTTGCCGAGCGAATAGTACGAGGTACCATTTTCGAGCAGTTTTGCGGAGGAACCACCTTACTAGAATCGCAGGATACCATCAATCGACTCTATCGTCATCAGACCTTAACCATTTTGGATTACGGTGCGGAAGCAAAGTCTTCCGAAGATGATTTCAATGTTACCATGAATGAAACCATTCGGGCTTTGGAGTTTGCGGCTACCAACGCTAGTGTACCCGTGGTTTCAACGAAAATTTCAGGGTTTGCTCGTTTTGGTTTACTCGAAAAATTTCAATCCGATACACCACTTAATACCACCGAAAAAGAAGAGCACGAGCGGGTGCTTAAACGCATTGATTCCATTTGCTACGTAGCTAGCCAAAAGGGTGTTTCGGTATTCTTCGATGCAGAAGAATCCTGGATTCAGGATAGTATTGACTTTTTGGTCAACAAGATGATGGCCCGGTACAATAAAACGCGGGTCGTTGTCTACAACACCTTTCAAATGTATCGAAAGGATCGTTTACAATTCCTGATCGATTCCTTCAATGCTGCCCAGGAAGGAGGATACCTACTTGGGGCTAAATTGGTGCGGGGAGCCTATATGGAAAAGGAACGGGATCGAGCCGAGCGAATGGGTTATCCATCGCCGATTCACGATAGTAAAGCAGCGACCGACGACTCTTTTGACACAGGACTTCGACTTTGTGTCGATAACTATGAGAAAATTGCTAGTTGCAACGCCTCCCACAATGCAAAAAGTGCACGTCTACAAGCGGAGTTGATCCACGAACGTGGGTTACCCAAAAATCATCCGCATCTAAACTTTTGTCAGTTAATGGGGATGAGTGATAACCTAACCTTTAACTTGGCGGAAGCTGGATATAACGTAGCCAAATACGTGCCCTATGGACCCGTCCGGGAGGTACTTCCTTATTTGGTTCGCCGGGCGGAAGAGAACACCTCCGTAACAGGAGATATGAGTCGAGAACTACAATACATTACCCAAGAATTACGGCGGCGAGGACTGTAGTCTTCATTTTACCATCCGGCCGTCCTTTTCCCTTAGCACCTAAAAATAGTGTGAGTCATACGATCAATTCGTAAGATTGTAATGGTCTATGCCTATATTCTACGGCCAAATGCGAACCATTTAGCCGCTAGTAAACTATTGATCATATACTGTAGAGCGAATTTATCCAAACGACTTCGCTTCGGGTATAACTAGCAAAACCAAAGCTGATTAATGCACCAATTATTTTTAAAACCGAAAAAGGAACGATCACTTATCCGTAAACACCCCTGGGTGTTTTCTGGTGCAGTGGAGCGAAGGGAAGGGGAAATAACCGACGGGGATCTCGTTGAAGTATATAGTAAAGGAGGTACCTTTTTGGGTACCGGGCACTACCAGGAGAGTAGTATTCTTGTACGGATGCTTTCCTTTCGCAAAGAACCGATCAATCAACAATTTTGGAATCAAAAGATTGATAATGCCTATCGGTATCGGCAGCTATTAGGTATCCTGCAAGATCCTCAAACTAATTGCTACCGATTGGTGCACGGAGAAGGCGATGGCCTTCCGGGGTTGATTGTGGATATTTACGATAGAACGGCAGTCGTACAGGCACATTCCATCGGGATGCACCGCAACCGTAATGAAATTGCCGAAGCTCTAAAGATTTCCCTAGGGAAGGGACTCCAAGCAATCTATTACAAGAGCCAAACGACCTTGCCCCAAGAGTTTTCCGAAACTATTCAAAATGGCTACCTTTTTGGTGAAAAAAGCAATGATATTGCGTTAGAACACGGCCAACGCTTTCGTATTGATTGGGAAGATGGGCAAAAAACAGGCTTCTTTTTGGATCAGCGGGATAACCGAAAGTTACTGCAAACGTACTCAGCGGATCAAAGAGTACTCAATACCTTCTGTTACACAGGTGGATTTAGCATGTACGCCTTGCAGGCGGGGGCTAAAGAAGTCGTTTCGGTAGATATTTCTGGGAAGGCGATGGAAATCGTCGATCAGAATGTCGATCTAAATGGATATAGCTCCGATAATCATACCTCTGTGAAAGGGGATGTTTTACAGTATCTCAGGGCGGAGGGTACACCAGTTTTTGATGTAGTAATAGTGGACCCCCCGGCCTATGCAAAGAATATCCGGAAGCGGCATAATGCCATTCAAGTATATAAGCGACTCAATACCGCCGCGTTTCAGAAGGTGAAGAAAGGTGGAATTATGTTTACTTTTTCTTGCTCGCAGGTGGTAGATCGCCAGCTCTTTTACGATACCGTAACTGCAGCGGCGATCGAAGCAGGGCGACCCGTGCGGGTCATGCACCATCTGACCCAGCCACCGGATCACCCGGTGCAAATGTCGCACCCGGAAGGGAGCTATCTGAAGGGGCTTGTATTAGAAGTAGGGTAGGACAAAAAATACCCCATCGTTCAGAGGAACGATGGGGTATTTTCTTTGATCGCTTATGCTACAGCTTCGGACAACGAACTCGAAGTTTACGAGTAGCTGGTTGTACATAAACCAAAGATACTTCGAAAGCACCCCGGTTATTCGAAGGTTGAGCAACCAGACCGGCATTCACATCATAGCTAAGTCCAATATTTAAAGGACCCATTTCGAGAATGGATGTTGCAATGATGGACGGAATACTGATTCCGTCAAAGCGGTTTGATAATTCTCCCCAAACCCCAATACGAACGGCTACTTCCCGCCAATCGCGATTGGTATAGCGGAAGTTTGTACCGAATATTGAAGTCAAAGAAGGTCCTTGTCCCATAACGATTACCCCTGGCAACAAACTAAGATCGCGATTTAAAGGAATTTCTCCTCCCGTTTGAGCTACCCATTTTGAGTATAGTGTCTGATTCGAGTTATTGAAGAAGGAGATCTGTGGCGAGTTTACGTGGTGCAGTGCTCCTCCAAGGTAGAAGCTAGCATTATCGTCAAAGACGGCGTAGTATAGCAAACCCGCATTGATGTCGACATACAAGTCGCTCATCGAATTAATATTCTCATTCGAAGGTAACGAGGTATTTACCTGCGCATTGGTATTGTCGTATTGAGAGGAAAACCATACCCCATTTACATCAATTCGGTGCTGACCGACACCCGCGCTAGCTCCCGCTACTAGGTATTGATCAGCGCGACGGTAGCGCCCACCTCCCAACTGTTTCATGTAGGAAAGGTTTAAGTTTCCAGCATTCCGGGTATAGAAAGATTCACCGGCTTCGTCGCGTAGGACATTTACCCCATAAGCGATGAAGTCACCTTTCCCGATGCGGTGCCGAACGTCAAAAGCAGCACCAATGGTTCGAAATGGATTATCGATAACCGCCCCCCACTGGTCTCGGTAATTTACAGCGACCCGAAAGCGTCCTGAGTGTACGCCCGTCATAGCCGGGTTGAATTGCATATTTGCCGTATAAAACTGAGCGAAATGAGGATCTTGTGCTTGCCCATCCAGAGCAAAAAGTAAGCAGGCCGCGCTAACTAACCACCACTTGTTCATTGCGTAGAAAAACTTCATAGTTTATAATACTTTAATGGGGAAACCCCAGGCTTTGGATTATCGAATTAATGTAGTACTACCTTTAAAGGTTTCTCGGTCTCCGTCAATGTATAAGGCTTCCACATACCAGATAAAGACACCGCTATTCATAAGCTGTCCACGGAATACACCATTCCAGCCACGCTGTGGATCATTGACTAAGAAGTTTCGATCCTCGTAGACCAATTCTCCCCAACGATCAAAAATCTGGAATAACTCGACTACGGTACCTTCTTTACCGTGGACCAGTAATAAATCGTTGTTGGTATCGCCGTTTGGAGAGAAAGCCGTTGGAACAAGAACCACCCGTTCTTTGATCACCCGTACGGTTACTTCTGTGATCGCATCACAACCTTGGTCATCCTGTACAAACACTTCGTAGGTAATCGTATTCTGGGTATTGGATATAGGATTCGGGCAGTTTGTGCAGGAAAGCGTTCCTTCGTAGGGTGCGATCCATTCTACGGTAAAATCTCCTAAATTATTGATCACATCAATATCGAGTTCAACGGTTTGCCCTAAGTCAATCGTTACTTCGTCCCCGACGGCAGAAATAACTTCTAGATCTAAGGGTTGGCTTACGAAGGTTTCTTCGTACCAAACGCAACCATTACCATCTTGAATAAAGACTCCATATTCCCCGGCGGTAAGGCCAATTAAAGTACTGGATCCAGTGTAGATTTGTCCATCTAAACTGTATAAAAAAGGAGGCGTACCACCCGAAGGTTCTACGGTGATTGCACCATCTCGATCTCCAAAACAAGTAACGTTATCTGGGAATAAAATTGGATCAATCGGGTCTGGTTGCAAGACATCGGTACTATCCAATTGTTCACAGCCATTACCATCGGTAACCGTTACTACATACTGCCCGGCGGGTAATCCGTCAATCGCAGCACCTACATCACTATTAGACCAGTTGTAGCTGTAGTTTCCAACTCCTCCATCTACACTCGTTCCAATAGAACCTTGGGTATCGCCAAAGCATTCGTTGGAAATAACGGAGAAGGAAATATCAATGGGAGTAGGCTGCAGAATCTCTACATTGGCTAATACGGCACAACCAAGGTCATCAATGATTTGGACTGTATAATTACCAGCTGCTAAATCTGTGGCCGTCTGTGTAATTTGATTATTAGCATTAACACCCCAGTCGTAAGTGTAAGGGGCTTGGCCATTGATCAGGTCGGTCACCGTTGCCGTTCCCGTTTCCCCACCGAAACAAAGTACATCCGTTACGGACGTTTGGACCTCGATGGGTGCTGGTTCTGGCAAAAAGATTTCTTCCACCGCAGAACACCCGCCATCATCGGTTACGGTAACCGTATAGGACTGGCCACCCGCTAAGCCTTCAATAACATCGGCATTAAGTGTTGGATCCGCGGACCATTGGTAGGTGACATTTACTCCGCCTGATCCACCATCTATATTGGTTACTGCCAATGCTCCATCGTTTCCTCCATCGCAACTCACGGGAGAGAAAATTACCAGAATCTCTAAGGGTTCGTATTGGTTGATATCGACATCAGCGATGGCTTCACAGCCATTGACGTCCGTCGCGGTTACCGAATAGGCAGCAGCAGATAGGCCATCCGCGGTAGCTGTTACGTCCCCATTACTCCAGGAGTAGGTATAGTTAGGTCCGGTTCCACCCGAGGCCATAGCGATTGCTTCTCCCTGATTTTGGTTAAAACAACTGACCACCGTTTGGTCGATTATTACCTCTACCGGTGAAAGAGGTTCTCCAATAATGACTGTTTCCGAAATTGTGCAACCATTATCATCCATTACTTGAACAGTGTAGTTACCAGCACCTAAGCCAGTGGCCGTGGAATCTATAGTATTATTAGGATCTGTCCACGCGTACGTATATGGGTAAACCCCACCGGTGGGCATGGCTACCGCTGACCCCGTTTCATCCCCGAAGCAAAGAGCATCTGTGAAGTCTGTTGCCATCGTGAGTACGGGAGGTTCATCAATTTCGGTATCCACGGTAATCGTACAATTATTGGCATCCGTGATTTGAACGGACAAGGGGCCTGCTTGGAGCAGCGTCGCGGTTGACAAAATTTGTCCAAGCGGATCACTCCACAGATACTCGTAGGGTTCAACTCCTCCAACTACATCCACCATAGCTTGCCCATCATTTCCACCAAAACAACTGACCGGAAGAATTTGAAAGGCGTCCGCATTCAAGGAATCGGGAGCTGCTATTTGCACGGTTGCCGTATCTGTACAGCCCGTTGCATCTTCCACGATCACGATATTGTCCCCGGCGCATAAGTCCTCAAAAAAGCCATCATC
>JBCDIO010000208.1:0-6375 GCA_038748815.1 Bacteroidota bacterium | reverse complement strand
CTGACTTTTTTGAACAGATCCTGATGATTTTGTGAATTGCTCATTGATCGAAGGTTTGTGAACAACCCGTACAGACCACTTGCTGGACACATAGCCCCCAAGCGGTATTCCCAAAGGAAGCGATCTTTATTTGCGCTAGCACCATAAGACTCCCTAGTTTTGGCCTCTCTCTTCTTCTTCGAACACCACACCGACCATTTCCCGGATCAACCTTTCAGTTTAAGAAAGATCAAAAACGTACAAAGTTGTTCCAGGAAATTGGTTTGGTGGGGGTGGCTGGCAAGCCAGCAAAGTAGAGACTACAACGGATTGTTGCAGTGAATGAATTTATTTCCGCTTATCCTGGTAACCCAAGTTAGCGGCATACGTTTTTAATTGTTCTTTCAACATGTTGCGCGCACGGTGCAAACGAGAGCGTACGGTTCCGATTGGAATATTGATGATCTTAGAGATCTCCTCGTACGTAAATCCTTCCACGTCACACAACAAAATTACAGTACGGAAATCTACAGGAAGGGCGTTGATGGCATTGGTAACCTCGTCACCCATTAAATGCATAAACATCTCTTCCCGCAAGTCCTGATAGCTGCTGTAGTTCGGATTGTCATCTTCATCGTGGTACGTCACGATTTCTTCGTAATCAACCCGCGTTGGCTGCTTCGTTTTTTTCCGGTAGTTGTTGATGAAGGCGTTTTTCAAAATCTTGAATAACCAAGCTTTCGCGTTGGTTCCTTCATCGTACTTGTCGATAAAACGAACTGCTTTCAGGTAGGTATCCTGAACCAAGTCGTTCGCGTCATCTTCATTATACGTCAAATGGAACGCGAAATTGTACAAGGAATCAATCTGAGGAAGAAATTCCTCGTTGAAGATTCGCTCGTTTCGTGCTGTAGTATCTTTTTCTGTCAACATCATGATAAAGATAGCTTTTAAAAGGTTCAGGGGGTTTTGACACCCGTGCTATCTTCAACTCTATCTTTTTCTAAAAAGTTTCAAAAATTTCTTTTTTACAGATCTTTTTTTGTTCATCTTTCACAAGTCGCTGATCAATAGCATTTTAAGGCTAAGTTATTTTTTAGAATAAAGAGCCCTGACGAGCGAAACTCTCTGGATTCTCTAACTCCAAAAGCTGGCGTTTGGTATCTAGGCCATAGAAATAACCCTGTAGATCACCGCTCTTCGCAATCACCCGGTGACAAGGGACAATGATGGCGATCGGATTGTATTTATTAGCCAGGCCCACCGCACGTACAGCCTTCGGGTTCTCTAATTGTTCGGCAATGGCCGAGTAAGTGGTGGTATGACCATAAGGAATATCTTTGACGATCTGCCAAACGGATTGATTGAATGGGGTTCCATCCGACCAGTCGAAGGTCAAATCAAATTGCCGTCGTTCTTTCGCAAAATACTCGCGCAATTGCTCTTTGGCCTGCACGGCCCATCCTGCTGACGCCTCTTCTACATCCTGTTTTTCTTCCACTCGTTGTACGGAGACTAATCCGCGCGTACTGGCTTTAATCTCTAGTAAACCGATGGGGCTTTCGAAGTAGGCAAATTGCATAGTGAAAGGCGTTGATTTGAAGGATTAAGTTACAACATTACGACGACTTTTTCGCGGCGTGCCGTTGTCGTAAAACGTCCTCCACTTCGGCTAAAGAATACTCTTTTTGGGCTAGCAAGACCAGAAAGTGGTACATCAAGTCTGCCGCTTCGCCGAGAAATAAATCCTTATTATCGTCCTTCGCTTCAATGACCAATTCAACGGCCTCTTCGCCTACTTTTTGCGCAATTTTATTAATGCCTTTGGCAAAAAGTCGATTCGTGTACGATCCCTCCTGCGGTTCTTTTTTACGGTCCAGAATGATCTTTTCCAGTTGTGGTATAAAGGAACCCGTTGCTAGCGTATCGTCAAAACAACTATTGGTTCCCCGGTGGCAGGTTGGCCCATTAGGAATGACCTGATAGAGAATACTATCCTGATCGCAGTCAGTGCTAACAGCTTCGACCGCTAGCCAATTGCCGGAGGTTTCTCCTTTCTCCCAAAGGGATTGTCGACTGCGACTGTAAAAAGTGGCCCGGCCAGAATCCAGCGTTTTTTTAAGGGCTTCTGGGTTGGCATATCCTTGCATCAGGATGGTGCCGTCCCGGAGGTCTTGGACAAGAACGGGAAGTAAACCGTCTCCTTTGTCCCAGGCTAGGGCTTCTATCGAAAAAGTAATAGGGATTTTCATGTTCACACGCTTATACAGGCCAGCGAATTGGCAAGCCTTTGTCAGAAAGGAATTTTTTTAAATAGGGGATCTCTATTTCTCGAAAATGGAAGATGCTTGCCGCCAGGGCGGCATCCGCATGTCCTTCCGTAAAAGCCTTGGCTACGTGTTCAATCGTACCCGCTCCGCCCGAGGCAATAATGGGGATGTGTAAGGATCTCGATAGCTGGGCCAAAGCTTGGTTAGCATATCCCTGTTTAGTACCATCGTGGTCCATGGATGTAAAAAGGATTTCTCCCGCTCCCAGTTCTTGACAGGTCTTGGCCCAGGAAAATAGCTCCCGTTCCGTAGGTCGACTACCTCCACTAGAAAACACTTGCCACTGGTTATCTACCTGCTTGGCGTCAATCGCCACCACCACAAATTGGCTGCCAAAAGTATTCGCCAGTTCCTCAATAAGTGCTGGCCTTTTTAGGGCTGCCGAGTTGATGCTAATCTTATCGGCTCCGGCCAGCAGCATTGCCTCCGCGTCTGCGAGACTTCGAATGCCCCCCCCAATGGTGAAGGGGATGTGGATTTGACCGGCAATCTCCGAGGCTAGTCGGGCCAAAGTAGCTCGCTTCTCCAGGGTTGCCGTGATATCTAAAAAGACGAGTTCATCGGCCCCTTGCTCACTGTACCAAGCGGCTTGCTCCACCGGGTCGCCAGCATCGATTAAGGACTGAAATTGAACGCCCTTTACGGTGCGGCCATCCTTGATGTCGAGGCAGGGAATGATTCTTTTAGTTAGCATATTCATTGGATTTTATCCAGCCTTTTGCCTGTAGGTCGGTTGCCGTCAGTAATCCTTCGTAGTATGCTTTGCCAAAAATGGCCCCAGCACAGCCAATCTGTTGTAAATCCTGTAAATCGCCTTCGGAACGAATACCTCCACTGGCGATTAATTGTAGGTCTTGGTAGCGATCTAACAGAGACTGATATAATTCCAAAGAAGGGCCTTGTAGCATGCCATCCCGGGCAATGTCGGTACAGATGCAGTGACGCAATCCGGCCGCTACGAAACGGTCTAGGTGGTCAAAGAGGTTTAGAGCACTCGTTTCCTCCCAGCCTGAAACGGCTACCTGCAAATCGCGTACATCGGCGGTCAAAATAATTCGTTCGGGTCCTACCTCTCGCAGCCAGGTCAACACTTTTTCCGGTTCCCAGACGGCCAGGGAGCCAATGCCCACTTGTTGGCATCCGGCTGCTAAGGCGCCATCTAGGTCAGCCCGTGATTTAACGCCACCACCGAAATCGACGGAGAGTTCGGTAGCCGCACAGACTTTTTCTACCAAGTCTAGCTGCTGAATGGTTCCTTTTCTGGCGCCATCCAAATCTACTAGATGTACGTCCCGAAACCCTTCTTTCCAAAGCGTCTGCGCTACAGCAACGGGGTCGGAGCTGTATTCGGTAGAAGCAGTATAATCTCCTTGTTGGAGGCGTACACACTGGCCGCCTAGCAGGTCAATAGCAGGAATCAATCGCATGGTTGAAATTTTTGGCTGAGAAACTTTTGTAATAATTGGCTACCGGCGGCACCCGATTTTTCGGGGTGAAATTGGGTTGCCCAGAAGTTGTCCTTCCGCAAGGCCGCGGAAAAACGAATGCCGTGTTCGGTCCATTCGGTCGTAAAGGCCCCCGGTTCTACGTAATAGCTATGTACAAAATAGTAGTAGGACGAGGGTTCGGTAATGGAAAAAGGTTCCAGCGGATCTACCGAGGTTTGGTTCCAGCCCATATGCGGAACTTTCACCTTACCTGGAATCGGTCGGAACTTCCGCACTTGCTGCGGGATGATCCCCAAACAAGGGGTGTCACCCTCTTCGGAGAAGTCACAGAGTAGTTGCATGCCTAGGCAAATACCTAGAACAGGTTGTTGGAGTTCGGGAAGAATGCGGTCCAATCCTTTCTCTCGTAAAAAAGGCATGGCACTAGCTGCGGATCCAACACCGGGAAAAATAACTCGATCCGCTTTTTTGAGCACTTTTTCATCGCTGCTCAGCGTGGCTTGAACTCCGAGTCGTTTGAGGGCATTCTGCAGAGAAAGCACATTTCCTCCATTGTATGCGACGATGACTACGTTCATTATAAGGTTCCTTTAGTACTGGGTAATACGGTATTGCCTTGCACGCGGTAAATGGCCTGACGGATTGCTCGGGCAAAGGCCTTGAAAATTGATTCGATCAGATGATGTTCATTATCCGCAGTTGCCCGAACGTGTAGGTTGCAAGCGGCTGCATCGCTAAAGGACTTAAAGAAGTGTGCAAACAGCTCCGTTGGAATTTCTCCTACTCGCTCGCGTTTAAAATCGACTTCCCAAACGAACCCAGGGCGCCCGCCAAAGTCAAGGAGTACCTCGGCTTTAGCCTCATCCATGGGGAGCGAGAACCCGTAGCGTTCGATCCCTACCTTTTTCCCCAGCGCTTCCCGGAATGCCTGACCGAGTGCCAGGGCAGTATCTTCCACGGTATGGTGCTCGTCGACTTCCAGGTCGCCAACTACCTGGAGTTGTACATCACAACCACTGTGCCGGGCGATTTGATCTAGCATATGATCAAAAAAGGGAAGTCCGGTGTTAATCTGTGCCTGACCGGCTCCATCTAGGTTGAGCAGGATGTCGATCTTGGTCTCTCGGGTATAGCGTTTAAGCTGCGCCGTTCGGTTTTGCTGTTGAAGAAATTGATAAATCGCCTTCCAGGATTGGGTGCGAAGAGCAATGGTGTTTTTCAAAGCGGCTAGGCCATTCGATTCGGTAGCTCCCAGGTTCGGGTCTGTATCTAACCAGATGCCCTTGGCTCCCAAATTTTTAGCTAACTGAATATCCGAAAGGCGGTCCCCGATAACGATGGAGTTTTCTAGGTCGTAACCACCTTTAAGGTAGTGTCGGAGTAAAGCGGTACCTGGCTTGCGAGTGGGGGCTTGATCCTTGGCGAAGGTACGGTCAATAATAACTTCCCGGAAGTCGATCCCCTCATTCTCAAAGGATTGCAGAATGTGGTTATGAGCGGGCCAGAAATCCACTTCTGGAAACGAATCGGTACCCAAGCCGTCCTGATTGGTGACCATCACCAATTCGTAGTCAAATTCCTGTACAATACGGGCCAGGTACTGGAATACCTGCGGATAGAATTCCACTTTTTCTAAGGCATCAACCTGGTAGTCGGTGGGTTCCTTGACGAGGGTGCCATCCCGATCAATAAATAGAACTTTTCTCATCGCAAGGGTACGTTAGAGGTTTGGTAAAAGGAATAAATAGCTTCGAGTAGCCGGTTATTTTCTTTATTGGTGCCGATGGTAAGTCGTAAGCCGCCTTGACAACGGATGAGCTGACTGCGATTGCGTACAATAATGCCTTGCTCCACAAGGTATTGGTAAAGCTCTTCGGGGCGTTCTAGCCGTACGAGTAAAAAGTTAGCCTCCGAGGGGTAAATTTCTTGCACATCGCCAATGGTCATTAGGCCTTGTCGTAAGGCCTTTCGACTTGCTTTGATTTGCTCGACCCATTGATCTTTTTCTTCCGGTCGTTTGAGTTGTTCTAAGGCTAGCTCCTGATTGATAGAACTGATATTGTAGGGCGGTTTGATGCGGCCCAGCCAATCGACCAGGTCAGGATCGGCAAAAGCCATTCCAATTCGTAAACCAGCCAAACCCCATGCTTTGGAGAGCGTTTGCAGTACCACCAGCCGAGGGTATTGAGCTAATTTTTCAATCCACGAAGGACGACTACTGAAGTCGATATAGGCTTCGTCAATCACAAGGATGCCAGGAAAGGCCTGTAGGAGGATCTCTACTGTCTCTTCGTCGAGTAGATTGCCGGTTGGATTATTCGGAGTACAGAGAAATAGGATCTTATCGGTCTCTTTCGTCTCGGCTAATAGCAAGCCGAGATTAGGTTGTAGGTCCGAGTTCAATGGCACTTCTTTTACTCCCACTCGCTGAATTTGTGCACTTACCTGGTACATACCGTAGGTCGGAGGCAAGGTGACAATAGAATCTCGCCCCGGCTGAGTGAAGAGTCGTAGGAGTAGGTCAATGATTTCATCGCTCCCATTACCCAGAAAAATTTGTTCGGCTTGCACGCCTTTTAGTTCAGCAATCCGCTTTTTGAGTTGATCTTGCAGTGGGT
>JBCDIO010000207.1:0-6416 GCA_038748815.1 Bacteroidota bacterium | reverse complement strand
ATATCGAACTCTTTTACAAAAAAATTCGCACCTGACCCACTGAACTATTCTTAGGACGAAAGAGCGTTGAATGGTAACAGCTCTCCGTCCAAGGAACCGGTCTAACTTGCGTGTATGGCTGGTTGAGCCAGCAGTTTGCCCAAGCTGATTTCCAGTGCCGAGGTTGAAATTCCAGTGTTACTAGGATTCTTGAGATGAACTTGTTTTAGTGCTGCCTGGATGGTTTGAGAAACGTCTGAGAAAATGGCCTCATCAGTCATAATCGCCTCTTTTTGCATCAAGTAGGCGAAAACCCTAGCCATCCCACAGTTCGCTATAAAATCTGGGATCAAACTAATTTGTTGATCCGTGTAGGTTGCTGTCGGACCGAAGAAGATTTCATCGTCGACAAATGGAACATTCGCTCCACAGGAAACTACTTCGAGCCCACCAGCAATCATTTGATCAATTTGGTTGCGAGTAACTAACTTAGAAGCCGCTCCGGGAATAAAGATATCGGCCCCAACGGACCAGATTTTCTCGTTAACTTCCCCAAAAGGTAAAAGGTCTTCAGCGTGCAGCTTGTTCCCTTTCTTACCCAAAAAAAGTGTTTTTATTTCTTTTAGACCAAGGCCTTCAGTACTTACCAATCCTCCGTCTTTGTCAATAATACCTTTAATTTTCACACCTTCCAGGGTCAAATAGGAAGCCGCTGTAGAAGCTACATTCCCCCACCCTTGAATAATGGCTGTTTTTCCTTGCAAATCGGTATTGCGGTAAATCGCATAGTAATGCCGAATAGACTCCGCTACCCCGTAACCAGTGATCATATCTGCTACCGCAAATTTCCTGATTCCGTCTGGTACATAGCGAGCATCTTCTACCATTTTGGCACAACCGTAGCGTAGCTGGCCGATAATATTTACTTTCTCTCCCGAACTAGATTTTAAATGCCCATTGACAATCCCTTCTTGGGGATGCCATAATCCTAGATCTTCCGTAATCGGAATGACGTCCTTCAATTCATCAACGTTAAGATCTCCGCCGGTGCCATAATAATTTTTTAATAAAGGAAATACCGCTTTATACCAACGGCGTAGGACTTCTTCACGCCGGGGGTCACGAGGATCAAAATCAATCCCTGATTTAGCCCCACCAATACTTGGTCCGGCAACTGAAAACTTAATTTCCATGACCTTTGCCAAGGAAACAACTTCTTCGCGGCTCAGCCCTTTACGCATTCGGGTTCCTCCTCCGGCAGCACCATTTCTTAGAGAATTGATTACTACCCATCCCCGGGCATCAGTCTCTGAATCACTCCATTCAAATACAATCTCAGCGGGCTTTTCTTTATAAGCCTTTAGCAGTTCTAACATGGTTTTACGTTGGTTATGTTCCTAATGTTTTATATGACCCTTCCCTAATTAAAGTGGTGAGGAAGGGATTTACTTTTTGGTAAATTTCATCCGATAGTCGGCAACAATTTCTCCTTTTCTGATCTTTTCCAACTTCCGTTTGATCCGGCGTTTGCGAATTGGCTTTAAAAGATCTACAAACAGGATTCCTTCGATGTGGTCATATTCGTGCTGAATTACTCGGGCATTAATTCCCGTAAAGACTTCTTCGTGTTCTTGAAACTGCTCGTCTTGGTAACGAATTCGAATCTGAGAATGACGGTCAACATCGCCCCGAATATCCGGAATGCTTAGGCAGCCTTCTTCGTAGGCCCATTCTTCGCCTCCTTCTTCTAGAATCTCCGCATTGATAAATACCTTTTTGATCCCATCTTCTTCTTCGTCCTCTTCCATAACTTGGAGGGTATCTACCATAAACAAGCGAATACCTTTGCCAATTTGCGGAGCCGCCAAACCGATTCCATGGGCATTGTACATAGTTTCCCACATATTCTCAATAAGCACTGCCAAGTCTGGATAATCTGGACCGATGTCTTCCGCTTCCTTTTTCAACACGGCCTGACCATAGGCATAAATTGGTAGAATCATAACTTTTTGATAACGTTCAATGGTTAGTCGAGTCGACTACCAATGCTTTTGTTGCATAAAATCCTCTAGAATCAGGGCAGCACTTATAGTGTCCACTAAGCCTTTATCTTGTCGCTTACTTTTCTTAGCTCCACTTTGCAGAATGATATTTTGCGCAGCCACTGAGGTAAATCGTTCTTCCCATTCAAACACTTCCAATGCTGGATATTGTTTACTCAGTTTACGAACGAAACCAATTACTAAATGAGTGATGGGCGTTGGATTACCATCGGGATGTCGAGGCAGCCCAACCACTACCTGATCCACTATTTCATCCTTGAAATAACGTTCCAGATAGGGAAACAACGACTCCGTTGGGACGGTTTCAAGACCCTGTGCGATCAAACGAAGTGGATCTGTGACCGCTATGCCCGTGCGTTTGGAGCCGTAATCGATGCCCATTATTCTTCCCATGGAGCGAAGATACGTAAGTGCATCCCGTCAAGTGATCGAATTTCGTTTTTTTGGCCTTTTTTTCGGTTAAAATGCAAAAAGCCGGTAGACAACGAGGTCTACCGGCCCTTTCATTGGAGCAATTTCGTTTACTCAATCACCGATATTTTCTGGGTCAAAACCCCGTCATCGGTTTGGCAAACCACCAAATAAATACCCGTTGTCGGGAAAATTGCTCGTTGTAATTCCACAGTATGCTGGCCTGCCGCTAAGTCTAAGGTTCGTTCAAATAATAATTGGCCATCCAGACTTCGTACCTGAACGGTTGATTCTGCGGAAGGGCTCCAAACTTGTACCCTCGCATTTTGGAACATTGGATTTGGAATAACTTCTAAGCCTGATACCACCCGATCAACGGTATTCCAATCCCAGGCACCGAATTGGCCATTTGCTTGATAAACCCGGGAAAAGGCCGGATTCATCGTCCATTCTGGCAATTGGTTCTCCTTCCAAGTCAAGCGCACCTTCCCCTGTTCCCCTTTTACTTGTTCCGAAGACCAGATTAGCCGCAACTGTTGAAGTTCTTCACTGTAATGCCATAGTACTGCATCATTCTCGACGCGAAAACCAGCGGGGAGTTCTGGGCATTCTAGGGCCAGCTGCCAGGCAACGACGCCAGGATCAAGGACTAGATCCATGCTATTCCCATCTGTATCAATCTGCATTTGACCACTCACTTGGAACGTTCTGGCTTCTGGCTGCATCGCTAAATTAGCCTGCGCGGTACTATTGAGATCTCCAACTTTGATTGCGGTAAAGTGGGCATCGTCAATTGCTGCATCCAAATTATTAAAGTTGATAACCTCCGGAAATCCTCCATTCCACGGATCAAGAGGATTCGCAAATTCGTGCGTAGCATCTATGAACCGCCATGATGAGTTATTGGGGAAGGAATTAGTGATTCCTAAAATAGCGGACTGTAGAGCCACCACATCTAGCGTGGTAATGGACGTTGAATTATTAACATCTGCCGCGATCAGCTTATACGGAGAGGTTAGCACATTGATTCCTAAGATGTGTTGGGTCAACAATACTATATCAAAGGTGGTAACTCCATTCGTTAGATCATCCTCTTTCATCGGTGTAATCGAGTAATCCGCTCCTCCTTCTAAATCGACTAAGCTATAGGTACCTCCCGCATCGGTGAGCACACTCGAATTATTTGGACCATTTGCCCAGACCATTGCCCCTTCCAGGGGTTCTGCCTCTTCTGTGCTAATACCCCCCGAAATAGGGAAGGGTCCAAAGCAAGAATAGAAGTTATCCTGAACGATTAAGGGCACGATGCAGAAATCGAAATTATAGAATTCGTCAAAGACGTAAATACCAATTTCTTGTAAGCCTACTTCGTCACAACCAAACGTTCGAATCGTATCATTCCAATTAGAACTGAAGGCATAAATGAGATCTTCTTGGGCCGTACAATTATCGCTACTGCTGGCATTAAAGTCGGAAGCCGGTAGACTCACCGCACCACTTACGTTGATTTCCAAAACATAACCATTCACACAAACGGGGGTTGGTGGTTTGGCATCTACCACTTGCAGCACATAGGAGCAAACCGTGGCATTCCCACATTGGTCGGTAATTGTGTAGGTCACATCATAATCTCCCACCGCTACATCATCAAAGGGCCCAAATCCGATTCCCAGATCACTCACCGCCTCAATGGTAATATTCGGGCTGCAGTCGTAGATGCTATCCGGCATTTCTAGCGTAACCGTACCGAAACATTCTGGCGTATTCAACTTGACAAATGGATCAAAGACGCACTCCACAAACGGTGGTGTATTGTCTACTACCTTTATTACTTGCTCGTGTTCCCAGATTCCGTCGCCAAGAGCATTGGAAGGATCAAACTGACACCAATCAATAATGCGCCAAGTACGGACTACTTTGAAACAAGCGGGACCAGAAATATCAAAGATTTCGTCTTCGTAACTCCAGGCAATTAAGCCACAGTTCGGTTGTGAATACATTGGCCGTCCATAATTAATGGGATCTGTTGGCAAGCTATCGGGATGTAGCTGGGTCATTGAATCACAGAAGCTGGTCTCGTAATCCGCTGGCCATAGAATCGTATTTCCATCGAATGGCGTTGAATTCTCAATCGAAATAGTTTGTGTACAAGTAGCCTGATTGCCGGAAACATCAGTAGCGGTAAAGGTCCGAGTTACAAATCCAGTACCACAGATTAGATCAGCATTACTATCATCTGTTATAACCTCAACATCGAAATCACAAGGTTCTGAGACTTCTACATTACCCGTAAGGTTTAGATCCTGATAATCATCTCCACAGTCTAGTGTAATATCATCCGGACAAGTTAAAACAGGTGGTAATTTATCTTGTACTGTGACCAACACCATGCAGGTATTACTATTTCCATACTCATCCGTGACTTGTAGAACTACCTGAACAGGTGATCCTACATCCGAACAGGTGAACTCAATGGTTTCGGTAAAGTCGGAATTGCCGTCCATTCGGCGTACTAAAAAGTCAATTGACGTACAGAAATCGTAGCTCCCATCATCGAATACCTCCGCTGGTACAATCGCATTCCCGGCGGTGGTTAAATCAACTACGGTAAATTCATCACAAATTACGACCGGGGAAACTAAGTCTTCGACGACTAAGTCCACGATACAGGAGCCAACATTTCCACAATCATCAGTAGCTAAATATTCTATTGGATAGGTGCCAGGAGCTAGGCCACTAATCAAACCGCCATTCCCGGTAATCACCCCAGTTGGAGTAAGAACGGTGACTGAAAACTCCGAGCAATCGTCTTGCACATTAAACGCTGGAAGAAGATCCGAAACGGTACAATCTGTTTGCCCAGCAATAAGGGAGATCATGCTTGGGCAATCAATAGTCGGAGGCGTATTATCCGTGATCTTAATTACTTGGTCGGCAATCAATGGATTTTCTCCTTCTACCGATGGGGCGCACCAATCGAAGATAGTCCAGGTCCGCAAAAGGTGGATGGAGTTACCACAACCCGGTAATTCAGAATCAACGTAGGTCGCTGTAAACTTACATAATCCTTCCGTCAACGAAATAGGAACCCCATCAACCGTGGGGAAGCCCGTAATAGAAGGGTCTACACTTGCATTAGAAGCGCAGTCTAAAGCGGGCGCATCATTATCATCTAAACTGGGTGGAATGACTACCTGAGAAAGATCCGATTTGGTGAATTCTAGAATCCGGATACAGGACTCTCCCTCATTCCCTCGGCTATCAACGGATCCCCATACCTGCACAATGCGGGTAAAGAGCAATTCATCCCCATCACAGCCAAATTCTTCTACTAATTCATCCATCAAGAATGGAATCACCGGTCCATCGCAATTATCAAAAGCAAGGGGTGGGTCTAAGGTCTCTGCTTCCAAAGCACAAGAAAGAAGGATGGGATCCGAAGGGCAATCAATGGTAGGTCCTAGTTTATCGTTAACCAAAATACTTCCCCAACAGGATTCACCATTACAGGTATTGATTACTTTAACGTCTAAAAATTGATCCAGATAATCCCCGGTAACTACATCGCCAATAGCATTAATTCCATCGTATATCTCCACACTAAACACCTCAAAGCTGGCGTAGCTACCTTCCAACAACATATCTGGGGTGATGAGTGCCGTGCAGGTTTCATCGAGCGAGACGTTAACTTGGTCGTTGCAAGCCAGTGTTTCACTGCCAGCGGAAACTTCCACCATTTGACTGATTGCTTGTACTGCTCCAGGAGAGCAATTCATGCAAGGAGCTTGATTAGGGATTTCATCAAAGGTATATCGCACTTCGTAGGCTCCAGGCCCTAGGACAGCCGGATCAAAAGCACTCGCCAATGCCCAGCAAATTGTACTGGCACAAGCGAGTGCTTTTGATCCGGCTGTCCTAGGGCCTGGAGCCTACGAAGTGCGATATACCTTTGATGAAATCCCT
>JBCDIO010000206.1:0-6418 GCA_038748815.1 Bacteroidota bacterium | reverse complement strand
CTCCATTAACCAAGTATCTTCCTTAGCTAGGAGGGCTTCCTTTAATTCGGCGTTGAGCTGTGAGAACCGATCTTTAAAAAATTGTGTCGTTTTCCCCTCCAGAAGATGTACTGGAGGCCAGTCCGCCTCCGAGTTTATTTCTAAGCGATACGTTTTATTGCCGCGAACCATTTCTATCGTATAGATAAACCAAGCCTCCATATGGGCTAGATACTCCGCAATAGTAGTATGGATCGGAGGCACCGACTGGGTCAGCCAAGTCCGTTCTTTAATCCGGTCCAATTTCTCAAAAAGGCTTTCACCGTACCAAGGTTTTCCGGAAGTAACCAGTTCTAAACGGTTAAAGATTTTTTCTACGCCTTGTTCCATGTAAAGTGCTTATAGTTCGATGATCTGCCCCATTCTGGCTACCCCAAATCCCATATCTTCAACCAGCTTTCTCTTTTCCGAGTTCCACAGCATCGGATTGGTATGGTTAAAATGGGTAAAGATGATCTTAGCCCGATCTTCTTCCGGTAGCCGATCCGTGAATAGTTCCATACTCTCCGTGATAAAGGGATGGGGGATCTCGCTCATATCCCGATTGGGAATCTCCCCATTATCAAAAAAAGTACCGTCTAAGAGCAAATAATCTACCTGTCCCACGTAATCGATAATGGATTCGTCCCAGCGTTCCCATTTATCAATATCGGGTATAAAGAGGGCCGATTTATTTGGGCCAGAAATGAGAAATCCTACGGTTTCGCTGTACTCATCGCGATGCGGTACCTGAATAGGTCGTACTTGCATATTTTTACTCAGAGAAATGGACGCTTTATTGGTGAGTGCCTGAATATCAATATTTTGAAGATTTACCAGCTGTCCCCAGGGACCGTTCTTACGTAAGAAAGTATCCATGCGGGGCATCGCCCAAACAGGCACCCGATCCGCGCCCATCACCTCCCGTCCCAATTGCATTAGGCCCGTATAGTGGCCAATATGCGCATGCGTCAGAAAGATCCCATCGGGTAAGAATGATTGACTTAGTGCATACTGCTGAAAAAGCTCCAACTGCTCTCGCATATCCGGTGTGGCATCAAATAACCACTTCTTTTGAGCTCGTGGATCTACCACTCCAACAGCACTCACAAACTGCGGATCTTCCTGCCCAGTCCAAACGGCAGTACAGCAGGTCCTTTCACAGCCCATTTGGGGATAGCCCGCATCTTGAGCGATGCCAAGAACGACTAAAAAAGGGGTTTCCGGAATAACTACTGTCGATTCTACAGGCTGTTCGTTACAGGCTAACAAGAG
Organism: Bacteroidota bacterium; assembly: GCA_038748815.1. GTDB lineage: Bacteria > Bacteroidota > Bacteroidia > Chitinophagales > Saprospiraceae > JBCDIO01. The sequence goes on along the minus strand of JBCDIO010000206.1, from coordinate 5,125 downwards.
TACGACGGTAATAACAAAGAGGTAGAACAGCCTCATAACAGCACGTTTAAAGCTTGAAAACAAATTGGCTTATAGCCCCAGGCTATCCCGCAATGCCTGATAATATTCCTTATTGCGTTCGCGGTGGGCTTCCGTTACCCAGGCTAAGTAATCTTCCAAGGGCTCCAGCCCGAGTGCCAACCGACGTTCATTTACTTGGAGAGAGTCACGAATGGGCTGCGCAAAGGCTTGCCCATCCCAAGAGTAATCTAATTGGGTGCCATAAAACTGTTCCAGTCCCCGGTTAGTTTGTACTCGATCGTATAGGTACGCGTAATTACTGCCCGATCCATTCTCTCTATCAACCTCCGTTTTTAATGCCCGAAGCACTTGCTCTTGAAAAGCAACATCCTCGTCGCAGTGTTGTACCATCAACCAGAAATTGGAGGAGCTTTCCTCCCCTACCAAGTCAAAACCAGGATAACCTTCTGCGCTGAGGTATTGCTTTAACCAGGCACAATGCCGGATGAAGGTTTCCTCTTTAATGCGATGAAGGCTGTCGTATTCCGCTTTACTAGAGGTGGTAAACAACGCCGTTTGTACCTCTTGATCAACGGTGGCCAGGCTATCCAGCCGTTCGGATAGGGAGGCATCAAAGGGTCGGGCTTGATAACCACAACTACCCAAAAAGAATAGACAACCAAGTAGTGTTAGCAGATTTCTCATAGTCAAGTATGTATCCATGAAACCACCCGAGGAGTTCTCTTTACCGATTATTCGTTACTAAGCTGAATACTAGTCCGCAGTTCATTAGAGGCGCGGAATGAAAAGCGGGAAACAATCGGTTTTACGTGGTCATTGAGGTAGCCAATATTCATATAGTATATCGCTTGTAATTCTGGGGTTTCGTGATCTTTAGCTTGCAGAATAAAGGCGCGAAAACGATCCCATTCGCGGTTAATGTACCGATGTTTATCGATCTCCTCCCCAAGTTTCAATTCATTGGTTTCAACTAACTGCCCCAGCGTTAGGCCATTATCCTTCTCTTCTTGCATGAGGGCAAAGATCAAAGGGGTCATCCAAGGGCTACCAACCACTACGGCCAACATCAATAAACCAGCCAAATACGGTTTGGTATTCTTGACGTCCTCCGCTGGTGGTAACCAGTTTGGATTCGACTTAATTAAGCGAGCTACGTTTACAAATCGCTTCAGGGTACGTGGACTATCCCCGGCCAGTGGGGTTAGCGCAGCGATAAAATCAATTTCGTTCTGCGTCAATTTCACCCGATCCCAGCGTTTCACTTCTTTGATCTCTTCAGCTGGAGATTCTGCCTCCTTTAAAACGGTAGCTTTACTTCTTTTTTGTCTCAGTTCCTGTAGCGGAGCTGTTTTCTCCCCGTCCAGGTCTTCCACCTCTACGGTAGTCTGCTCATTCTTGAGAGATTCAGCCCGTTCTTCCGTTTCCTCTTGGGGAATCGGAGGGATCTCTTCCGAGGATGGCTCTAGTATTTTTTCCGGATTGGGTTTAACCCCCGAAGTTGTTTCGGAACCAACTGCTTGAAGGCTAACCTCCAAGTCATTCTTCATTAGAGCCCGTACATATTTCTCTTTCTGTCGGTTGCTCATTGACTGCAAGCGGAAGGGGATCTGGAAAATCTTTTCGAGATAATCAAAAGGGGTAGCACTTTCTCGAATCTCCAACTTTAATTCAGGATCGTCCGTTAGGGTATTTTCTTGCGTCGTGAGCATGGTTCCGTAGCGTTGAAGCAAAGAACGAGACACCCAGCGTACATCCACCCCCACCACGACTACAAATAACTTGAAGGCCAGAATGAGATGAATAGCTTGGAGTACTTCTACCACGCGATCTGGGGGGCAGCGATCCAGATCATCAATGTAAAGAATGATGCGATCGAGGCGATCTTGCTCTTCAATTTTGGTAAAGACCTTTTTGACAGCGGTTTCGCTCTGATTTTTCTCGAGGTATTGACTAAGCCGGTCAAAGTCTTCACGGATCAGCGAAATAAGCCCTAGGTGTTGTTGGTAATCGGAGCTCCGGACTCGGTTTTGGATGTAAGATTCGAGTCGCTTACCCGTTTTAATATCTTCTATTTCTTTCTCTACGAGTTTGAGCTGCTTTTCGGCTTCCCATTTTTGGCTTTGCGCCGTTTGGTACTGATCATTTAGCTGGCTATATTCCTGCTCGAGTGCGGCAATTTGTTCATCTACCGCAGCACTGGCTACATCGCGTAACTGATCCATGCGCGATTCAGCCTGACTAAGATAATCGATCCCCATATTCACTTTTTGCAGAATGGGGTCCGCTTCGTCGATAATCTGCCGAAGGACAATGCCCAAAGAGGCGACGATAGAGCCTACCCTTGCCAACATTTTATCCCACTCGTCGATATTCCAGCTTGCCGGTAATTCTTTCAGTAAATAATAGGCCCCTAGTGGAATGAACAGCAAGAGCGCGAAATATAAGTACATCCGCGGGTTATTCCAGCGCATAATGCGTCGGTAGACCTGCACGATTCTTCCCCGGGTCGTTGAATATCGATCAATGAGCCCTTGTACTTGGGCCTTGCTTTGCTGAATTTCCTCGCCAATACCCTTGATTTGTTGGAATCCAAGTTCAGCTTGCGCCTTATCCATCAGTTCTTTGACCTGTTTATCATCTTGCACCGTTTTAGCTAGGTGCTTCAGGCGTACCCCTTCCAACTCTTTTCTTTTGCGTTGGCGTTCCTGTTTGAGGGTTTCAAGTTCTTCCTCTAGGGTCGTGATTTCATTCTGAATGGCCAATTGAGCGCGTTCCGCGACTTGTACCTGTTCTTGCGTCGAAGCTAAGTTTTCATAAAGCTGAGACTCCCGTTCTTCTTCCTCGCTTTTAATCCCGAGGAAGCTTGCGAGGTTATCAAAGATGCGGGTGACCATACTAGCCCAAAGGTTAGAATCAACGTAGTACCAGGCATTGAATTTAATCTGAGCAATCCGCCCGTGGATACCAGTATCTCCTTCCTGCGCCCGTGCCTCTAAACTGATGCGATCTACCTCGTCATGCAACTTCTCCATGAAGAAGCTTTTACCAGTTCCCCAATCCCCGAAGAGTCCAATAGATAGGGGTGGTTGTAAATCCTGCGAAGCAATTAGGTTAGCAAAAGACTGCACCTCATGCATGATTTCCAGTTGATCCTTCCCGGATGAGGTATCGGGACTGTAACTCGAGCGTACGGGCGGCTTTGGGGCAAAGAGTCGATTCCGAATAAATTGATTGACCCGCTGGAAAGCTTCCTGATCAATAATGTGGACGGTCAGAATCGCATTGGGATCAGCCGTCGCTAGAAAGCCTCGCTCTAGAGCCTCGTAGGCTTTTACCGGATCTAAACCACCCCAACCGGAGCCTAAAAGCGGGGCAATAAATCGCCGCCGATCATCGGTATCCAGGCTAAGGCGGCCAAAACCCGCCCCTAGTTGCTCAATGGCCTCTAAATTGGAGGAATTTTTTTCTATCCCTACCGAAGTGGCCAGCGCCAAATATCGTAGACCATCAGGCCCCGTAAAGGGGCCTTGTAGCCGAAATGTACCTAGCTCTTGTACTTCGGATTCAAACGTAAAATCCCATTTCCGAAGCCCTCTGGCAATGTCCCGATTAATTCGGCCATTCGGACTTTGCGGGGCAACAACAACATCAAATTCTTCGGCGTCAAACATACTGTCGAAGCGCACCTCTACCGGTTGTTGGGCCGGGAATAGATCGATGATAGGTTCTTGTAGAATGGCCGCAATTCTGGCCGCTAAATCATCTTCTACCGAAGGGCTAGGAATCTCTTCACTTTCCGTATCGAGGTAAATTTCTTTCTGAACGAAGCTATCTTCTTTACGACTCGCACCAGATTCTTGGTGGAATTTGAACTGATCTAAACGGTCTAGCAATTCCTCTACCAATTCGTTTTGCGCATTGGTTTTAGCCTTGGCGTCTAAAGCCTGTATCTTTTGATATCGATGTTCGTACTCTAAGGCTTTGCCCTCAAAACTCTGGATAAAGGGATTTTCCGTCTCCCTGGTAAAAGTGGTAAAGGCTTCGAAGGCTTCTCCATGCTGCTGGTTGGATACCATATTTTGGATGCCAGACATATATACCTGGTCAAAATCAGGCTTGAGATCATTGATAATGGTCAATAAAGCCTCCGCAATCTGGCCGGTAACAACTTGCTCATTTTCATAGGTAATGATACCGTTAACCCGATCCCTTTCCAGGGCACTCCAACGCGCTTTGAGCATCATCACATAGTCGTAATGTTGCTGATCGGCTAGCTGCGTAAACTCCAATAGGCCATTGATTGCCTCCTCGTACTGAGCATTACCGATCGACTCCCGAATCTCGGCTATGATATCATGGAACTCTGCTTTCATGGATTGCATTAGAAGTGCGTTGTAGTGATCATTGGTTTTTCGCAAAGAAAGATAAGATAAAGTTCAGTAAATTGATCTTAACCCGGTTTCCTTCATTGGAGATCGGGTTTATTATTGGGTAACAAGGAAAGTCATGCATTTTTCGGTAAGTATTTTGATATTGCCCTTTTAATAACTTAAAGAAATCAAATTGAATAAAAGATTTTTTGCCAAGGCAGCATTTGACAACTCTGGAGAAGCAAAATTGTATTACTATGAATTGGAGACCAATGGGTTTTTTCGAGATAAGAATCGCTTAAAAAACAAGTTGGGTAGTGACGACGAAGTTATATCTGTTGTTAGAGAAATCGCAAGCCTCAATCAAAACGCTCCTGCCCCTGTTTTAGTAGAAATGGTAGTTGATTCGTTAAATGACTTGGGGTATCAGGAAATTGACGAATTAACATTCCCATATTTCAATGATATCTCTCGACTTTTTGATACGCTAAACCCTTCGGACAAATGTAAAAAAAGTTTTCTGAGAAAAAGAGGACAGAATTCTGTTGAATAAACTTCTTCAAAATAAGTTCCTAGGTTCTCTAGGATGCTCTGACTGACCCGATGACATTTATAGTCGGGTTCCGGTTTGATTCGGATATAAAAGAAGGTGTTCTTGTCAACAAAAGCCTAAATAATACATAATAAAAATATTGAGAAAACTTTCTTTGGTCTTAGAGGGGATCAAATTTTTG
>JBCDIO010000205.1:0-6423 GCA_038748815.1 Bacteroidota bacterium | reverse complement strand
GGGAAACTTATGGATTAGTACCAACGGTGGACTTTGTCGGATATCCGAAGAGTCCGATGAGTGGGTATTTCAGAATTTCACGGTAGAAGACGGCCTCCAAAGTAATGAGTTTAACCAGTACTCTTTTCATCAATCGACTTCTGGACAACTTTACTTTGGTGGCTCTGTAGGCCTCACGCAGTTTGACCCCATCCGTGTAAAACCAAGTAGCTATCATCCTCCTCTTACAATAACCCGATTTCTACTTTTTAATAAAGAACAACGGGCTCAAACCAGCTCTGTGCTCGATCATTCGATTCAATGGACCGAAAGGATTCCCTTGTCGCATCACCAGAACTTTCTGGCCTTTGAATTTGCGGCCCTTGGCTTTCAACAATCGCAAAATCAAGCGTACGCCTACCGCCTAGTTGGCTTAGAGGAAGAATGGATTCAAGCAGAAAACCGGCGGTTTGCCGCTTACCCTAACCTAGCCCCCGGGAATTATCGATTTGAAGTGAAGGCAACTAATCACGATGGAATCTGGTCTGCGGAAACTAAAGGAATCGATATTCACATAAAACAACCTTGGTGGAAACAATGGTGGGCCATTCTTTTGTGGACTAGCCTTTTGTTGGGTCTGATCAGGATGATTATCCTAAATCGGGAAAATACCATTCGCCGAATAGAGCAGGCTAAGCTCCAAGAGCGAGAAGCTTTTCGTAAACGTAGTGCCCAGGACTTCCACGACGAAGCCGGAAACCGGATTACTAAATTGAGCCTGCTTACGGAGGTGGCAAGACGACAAAAGCCTGCTCAGGACGCCATTCTCAATCAAATCCAGGAACACATTCAGTCGCTTCGTTCGGGAATGCGGGACTTTATTTGGGTTCTAGACCCAGAACAGGACCAATTAGCGGACCTCTACCAGAGACTTATCCGAATGGGTAATCAGTTATTTGAACATACAAATATTCAATTTCATCCTAGACCAATCCCCGAAAAAGCAGCAACGTGGGTTGTTCCCGGATACCAACGGAGACACCTATTAATGATTTTTCAAGAAGCCACGAATAACGTGGTTAAATACGCTCAGTGTCAGAATGTTTATTTAGGCATATCCATAAATGGGAATCAAGTTTCCATCTGGTTAAAAGACGACGGACAAGGCTTCATTCTTGGAGAAACAGAAGGCTATGGGATCAGAAATATGAAAGAACGAGCACAAAAAATCGACGGTAGGCTACAAATCGATAGTACCCTTGGACAGCAGACCCAGGTTTCCCTGTCTTGGAATATCCCCCAAATGGGTGATTGAAAATCAATGATTTTTGGTTCAATTTCTAAGAATCCGACAAACCACCGTATAACATGCATAGAACCACAGAAATAGGGATTATCGAAGATGACCCGCAGATCCGGCAACTTATGCAACTGCTTTTGGATGCCACCCCCGGATTTCAATGTACGCGCACTTTTGGGTCCGTAGAAGAAGGGGTGCCGGCTTTTTTGAAGCAGCCGGTTCCATTTCTTTTAATGGATATTGATCTCCCCGGTCAATCTGGTATTGAAGGTATACAATGGCTAAAAAAAGAGCAGTATCCAGGGCAAATGATCATGCTTACTATCCACGAAGATCAGGAGGCTGTATTTGATTCCCTTTGTGCCGGAGCCATTGGTTACTTAATCAAAGGTCTCCCCCCGTTCAGTTAGTTGCTGCCTTAGAAGAAGCCGTGCAAGGAGGCGCTCCAATGAGTCCAGAAATCGCTCGAAAAGTAGTGACGTATTTCCATCGTGGGCCAGCTACTAGGCTGACCACCAGGGAACAAGAAATTCTTAGACTACTATCCCAAGGTGAAAACTACCGGTCTATCGCAGAACAGTTATTTATTAGTCGAAATACCGTCAAAACCCACATCAAAAATATTTACGAAAAACTCCAGGTGAATACTCGGGCGGAGGCCATCGGAAAAGCGATTAAGAATCGATTGGTGTAAATATCCTCCATTTGGGCGATTGTTTACCCCTTTGGGGCATTCTAGCTTTGTGGGGAATAAAAACAACCCACCATGAAGACCCAGATTTTTCTTTATCCCCTGATTCTATTATCTATTCTTTACTTCAGTGCCTGTAATAACAACGATCCCGACGACCTAATCCCCAATTTTGAAGCAGCCAGTGGAGAAATCATGGCTTCTATTGATGGACAACCTTTCCAGACCAAAAGTTCGGGAGATGGAGCAACCTTCACGGAATCCTCCAATCTCGTAACGATCCAAGGTTGGACGGATGATGATGCCTACCTTTCTATAACCGTATTCGTTTCTGGAGATGTGGTTGGCGAGACTTACAGTCTAGCCAATGGAGGAGCTATTTTCCAATATAAACCCCTCTTCAGTGGAAGTGACTCGTACACCACAGCGGGGGGTGTTGGCGATGGAACGATCTCTTTTAGCACCTATAATAATAATCGAGCCAGGGGTTCCTTTGAGTTTGTCGGTGCGCTGTTTCTTCCCGATGGAAGCGTTGAAGAGATCAGCGTGAATGGAGGCAGCTTTGACTTCAATTTATAAAATCGTTGCATGCATACCCACGTTGCGTGCAACGTGGCTATATGCATGCAACGTGGGTATGCATTTCCCTGCCCTAGCGGCCCCACTTCTTGGGGTTATTACGAATATATTGTTCAATATTGACCAGCATCTGTTGATCTCTGATAATTTTGCAATGATAGCGAGTATGCCAGGCGAACTCCAAACCCAACCGACGCGCATGCTTAGAAACCGCACTTTTATATGATCGAATAATCGCCGGGACAGAACCTGCTTTAGGTGATATGTCTTTTAAAGAAAGATTAGGCTGCGCAGCAAATGGTTCCGGTGTAACGGGTTCTTCGTGCTGTAGAAAAAGAACCCCATGCATATGATCGGGCATAATGACGTACTCCCCGAGCTCTACGTACGCATATCGATTTTTAAGCTCAAACCAAAAACAATCGGCTAAAGCACCTACTACCGACCAATCCATTTGTTGTTGGCAGATTTCACCGAAATAATGCCGCCGGTTTTTTGTGTTGATCGTAATGAAATAAGCACCATTCTGACGATAATCCCACCATTGGGCGCGGAAGTTAGTGCCCTTGCGAGTTTTGTGCTTCCAATACATGAAGAATTATTTGGACAAAACAAAGCATCGGAAAGCTCAAAATACTGGTTTTCGCAGAGGCGTTTTGATCCAGATCCTCGGATATTCTTACCCTACTATGGAATGGTCATCGCCGAACCATTAACGTCTCCCACCTTAACAGCCACAAAATTAACTTCGATGGCCTCGGATAAACCATTAATAATTACTTGCTCTGGGAAATTCTCATTCAATGGATTGGTTGAGTTCAGAAACTCGTAGTTGGCATCGATAAATCGCCAGGAAGTGTTATTTGCCACGGAAGTTTCAAGTAGTAAGATGATTTTCTTCAGTAATACCACATCCAATGTGGTGATAGTACCCGAATTATTAACATCTGCTGCAATAATCTTATAGGGGCTATCTAGAGGCATTAACCCCAAAATATGCTTGGTAATAAGTACTTCATCGAAGGTCGTTACCCCATTATCCCAATCCTGATCCAATATCGGTTGGACCAGATAATCCAAGCCCACAACCAGATCGGGGAAGAAATAGGCCCCACTTTGATCGGTCAGTTGGAACAATTGACCTCCACTACTCTCTATGTTTACCCCAGCCCCAACTAAACCTTGACTATTTGCCGTTTGAAGCCCTCCGGCAATGGACCCATTTCCACAAAGTGCATCAGGGTCTTCTACCGTTAAAGTAAGGCCACAGGGCACTTGGTTTCCATTTTCATCCGAAACCCAAAGGACAACGCCTTGCTCCCCTAGCCATTGGCAGTTGATAGGAAGTTCAGTGACCAAGGAATCAGAAGCGAAAGAATAAATAATATCACCGGAAGAAGTACAGTTATCAAAACTAGCGAGATTAAAATCCTCTGCAAATATGGAGGTGCCGAAAGGGCTAAGAGATACCGTCTGATTCTGACATACCGGTGTTGGAGCTAAACAGTCTTCAACCATTATAGTTACGGTACAAGCATTGCTCTGTCCACAATCATCGGAGACTGTAGTAGTAATCAAATGACTACCTAGTGGAAGTTCCTGCTCAATCAAAGACCCCAATTGTATAATTTCTACTTGACCATCTCCAAAAATATCAACCTCATACATAAACGTTAGATCGACTGGGTCAGTACAATCGTCCGTGGCAGCTAGTTGAAAGAAGAGTTCTCCCGTTACACAAGTCAAATCATCACTACAAGCTACCACAGTATCACAAGCACTGGTAAAAACGGGTGGCTCTGAGGTAGGAATTTGGATTTGCTGAAAATAAGTCCAGATACCGGTACCATTATTGGGGTCAAATTGGCAAAAATCAATAATGGTCCATTCCCGCAATAAATCCAAACAATTCGTTGGGCTATTTAGGTACTCGTCAAAGTAGGAGATCGAAATCATAGCACAGGTGGTATCCGTTACGATCTGTGGCCAGCCCGCTTGCCCTGGTAATGCATCAGGCAGCACCGCTGCACCACAACCTGCACCGACATAGTCTTCTGGCCAAATGACATCATCATTGGCATCTAAAGGATCTATCGGATTGATAAAGAAAATATCTTGGTCCAACAATGTGATCGTTTGCGTACATGTCGAGCTTCGCCCAAAAGCATCGGTTACTGTCCAGGTACGGTATACTTCTCCATCTCCACAACTACTCAAAATCACACTATCCTGATGTTCAACGGTGAACCCTGGACAATTATCCGAAGCGGTAGCTTCTCCAGTTATGGAGAGATCGGTATAGTCTACCGTACAATCTAAAACCATATTATCCGGGCAGAGTACTGCAGGACTCAAGTTATCGAAGACTTGCACGGAGGAAATAGCCGTACTCGTATTCCCTTCTAGATCCGTTACCCGAATTTCTACTTCCACGGTGTTATTGGCATCGCAACAGAAAAACGGAACCGTAGGACCAAATATAGTCCCATCATTTCCGGAGCAATTGGGCGAGTCTAAACGACGTGCACTAAGAGTGATAGGCCCACAATTATCCCAGCTACCATCATCAAATGTTATTGAAGTCACAAAAGTAGGCTCAGTAGGTAATAGGGAAATATTCGCATTTCCAACACTAACCGCCACCGGGGGTACTACATCAACTACCGTGATGTCAAAATGACAAGAATCAATATTACCACAATCATCCTGGGCAAATAAGGTCGCATTGAAAGTACCGCTTGGTAAATTAAAAACCGTCAAGCCACTGACCAAGCCTCCAGGAACGCTCAAAGAGAATGAGACCTCGCCCCCACAGGCATCTACAGCCGTCGGAGTGGGAATCACTAAACTGGAAGTGCAATCCAAATTATTGGTCTCTATTTCAAAATCATTGACACAAGTAAGAACCGGAGCTAGAGTATCTAATACCTCAATAACTTGTGTTTGGGCAAGCTGTGCTCCCGAGCAATCATCTGTAATTTCCCATTCTCTAAATACCGTATACCCCCCTGCACACCCGGGAACCGTTACGTCAATAAAAGAGGTACTATAAAAACAAACCTGATCGATCGACACCCCTCCGAAAGACGGAACTCCAGTGTTAGGCGGATCTGTATCAGCGTTTGGGCAGTATAAAGGGCTAGCGGGTTGGCCATCCAAATCTACCGGAAAATCCATATCTGTAATCGGTGGACGGATAATGAAGATCTGCTGAATACAATTATCGACATTCCCACTCTCATCAACCGCAATCCAAAGTCGGTTGATAACTTCTACCGTATCAGTTTGCGTACAATCATTTTGAATAATATTATCAACGTAAGAAAGCGTTACATTCAAGGAGCACTCGTCCAATTCAGGATACCCCGTCACATCTGGAGTAATAGGAGAAAAGCAATGAATAGTTGTATCTACACAGTCCAAAACGGGAGCAATCTCGTCAACAACGGTAATTGTGCTAATACAAGAATCCCCAGTATTCATACTGATTAAATGAGCTTCCACCGTATTGCCGATCCAATCTTCATTGATCGCCGGACTTGTCGGTAGAATTTGCCCAGTCCCGTCATAAACTAACACTATGAAACTATCTAAACACGTTGGTGAAGTTCCAACGCCCCAAAGATCATCCGGAGCTATCGTGTCTAGACAATTCTGAGAAAGAGAAAGAGTATAATCTATACACTGGGGAACACACTGCGCTTTGGTTTGGGAAGGCGTACAAAACAGAAGCAATAAGAACCAACAATAGGGATGGCCTAACCACGTCCATCGCACAACAGCTTTACGGACTAAAGTCCGCAGAAGTAGGGGGATTTGCATGTTCGACGATTATAATTTGTTAAGACGATCCCTCCCAATTGGAGGGATCGTC
>JBCDIO010000204.1:0-6425 GCA_038748815.1 Bacteroidota bacterium | reverse complement strand
GCATATTACGCCTAAAGGCCTTCGATTCCTCGAAGAGGTGATTCCCCATTGGGACCAAGCTATGGAAGAGATTAGTGCCATCCTAGGACAAGACGGCACACAAGCAGTTCGCACTATTACTCGAAAATTAACCAGCTAATTTTTTTAAACCTAAGTTGTATATACAACCAAAAGACACTATTATGTTATCAACAGCTTACTTTCTACTCTTCCTTGTCTTAGTAACCATCCTCCTATGGATGAGTAATCTAGGGATGCAAAACGCGCAAATAACATCTTCCGAGCGAAGGAAATACCTACTAATGATCGTCGGCTCACTCGCTACTTGGATTCTCATTCAATGGATAGCTTCTACGGCAGGGTTTTACGACAACCTGTCCTTACCCCCACGTATTCCTTTGTTTATGATCTTTCCATTGTTCTTATTTACTATTGGCTTCTTTTATCGAAATCGGACCAACCAGGCCCTACACGGAATACCAATCCATCTCCCCATTGCCTACCAAAGCTTTCGGGCCGTTATCGAGCTTCTTTTCTATTTCACCTTCCTGGAAGGTATTCTACCGATACAGGTCACCTTCGAAGGAGCAAACTACGATGTACTACTCGGATTATCCGCAATTGGTGTAGCCATTTACGCTACATGGCCCAGTGCTTCCAGAAGATTACTCATCGCCTGGAACATCCTTGGTATTGCGGTGGTAGGCTTTGCCGCCTTCACCTTTATAAGCTCATTTTACTTTCCCAGCTTTTGGGGGCAAGAAGAAGTACCTCTCGCTTTTAATCAATTCCCGTATTTATTGTTGCCTTCTTTCTTTATGCCTTCTGCAATATTCATACATATCCTATCCATCGTTCAATTAAAAACAAACTAACAAATGCACGATAAAATCATTTTAATCACTGGTGGCACCAGTGGCATCGGTAAAGCCCTCCTTCAGCAACTTTCCAACAACAACTCCGTCGTCGTATGTGGTCGCAACCAGGCCAAATTGGATCAAGCCCAGGCAAACCACCCGGAGGCTACTTTTATTCAAGCCGATATTTCCAAACAGGAAGATATCAATAAACTACACCAAGCCATTGAGCAAAAATATGGTCATCTAGATATCCTGATCAATAATGCGGGGGTAGCCAATCTCCAAGAGATCAGCGAACCCCAGGAGTCCATGCAATTCCTCGATATGGATATTAATTTCAAAGGCACCGTATTAACCATCAATACCCTTTTACCCCTGCTGCAAAAAAGTAAAGCGAACAAACCGGTGATCGTTAATGTAAGTTCTATCCTGGCCAAGATTCCATTTTATTCCATGCCTATCTATTCGGCTTCTAAAGCTGCCTTGCGTTCTTACACTCTTTCACTACGCAATAAGCTACCGGGATTCCTAATCATCGAAGTACTTCCTCCCTTGGTTGATACGCCGATGACCACTTCTTTTGAAAATGCTCCTAAGATGAGTTCCGCGGACGTGGCCAGTCAAATTATTGCCGGTATTGAGCGTAATAAGACCGAGGTTTACCCTGGTATGGCCAGAATGGCGAACGTGATGAGTAAGGTGGCCTTTGGAGCTATCTCTAAAGCCTTCAACGCCAGTTAGAGTATAGAATACACCAGACAAAAGACTAAAAAGGCTGCTTCGTTCGAGGCAGCCTTTTTACTTATCATTTGGGTACTTGTTTGTTGAACTAATCCCCAAAATCGTTCGTATAGCAACTGATTCATTTTTTTGACGATTTTACGATTTCTTTGTCTAGTTTTCCAGGCCTCCTCTTTTCTGAAATTCCGTACCTTCGCGATTATCCCAATAATCGTTTCGAAATACATTCAATCAGGAAAATTGATCACTATGACCAACTTGTACCATCTCTTGCAAAGAAGCTTATTAGCTCTCTTCCTGCTCTTGAGCATCGGGAATGTCTGGGGACAAGATACCGTTGTCGTACAAACCCTAACCTGGGACGATAACGTTCGCTCCGGCTACTTTCAATTCCCCGATGATCCGGACGAAACGTACCGGAAAATCCTCATGGTCTACAATATGCGCTGCCATGATGCAGCCGTGGGTTTTGGCAATGTAGGATGCCGAGAATGGGATTACAGCTGTAATACCTTCATCACAGACCCCAGTTTGATAGATTCTACCGCTGCTACTCACCCTAGTCATATTATCTCCAACTTCTCGGGGGATATATTTGATTACACCTCAGAACAAACCTATACGTACTACCAATTCGACCAATACGAAGTCTCCTATAACAGTACGATCAGTGAAATTGAAGCACCCGTTGGTAGCATCAGCTCCTACCAGGATCTGAGCCAAGATACTCGGGTTGCACGCCACCAATTTATGTACACCGCCGATGAGTTAAGTGCTGCGGGGTTGAGCGCTGGTCCAATCACCGGCCTACAAATTGACCTGGAAGAAGCTGGCGTTACCCTTCCCTTCCTACGCATTAAAATGCAGGCTACCAATGATGATCAGCTAAACGCAGACGCACCGTTTTTAACGGGCTTCACCGAGGTTTATGCCTTGAATACCACATTCACCACGGCGGGTCCACAATTCTTCCCATTCTACCAAAATTTCGACTGGGATGGAACGAGTAATGTGGTAGTAGAATGGAGCTACACCAGCAACGATCCCATTCTAACTAGCCAGACCACGGCCATCGACGAACCCGGTTTTGCTTGCGGGTTGTTGAATACCACCTCCGATGCAAATATTGAATTCGCGGGTTCTGGCTACGTAAATCTCCCTTCGCAAGCGCTAGCTGATGGTATTTCTGAGCAGATCACCGTGGCATTCTGGGCTTATGGAAACGAAAATGTGCTACCCGTAAATACCTACACTTTTGAAGGACTAGATGCAAATGGACAGCGTCAGATCAATGCACACCTTCCATGGAGTAATGGCCAGATGTACTGGGACTGCGGAAACGATGGTGCTGGCTACGACCGAATTAACAAAATCGCCACCGCCGCTGAGATTGGCGGCCGTTGGAACCATTGGGCCATGACGAAGAATGCGGCTACTGGATCCATGAAGATCTACCTCAATGGAGATCTGTGGCACTCCGGCACCGGCAAAACGAAGCTCATCGACCTTGAGCAAGTGGTAGTAGGCACCTCGGGTAACCTAGCCGGACAATACTACGGTAACTTAGATGAATTCCAGATCTGGAACATCGAATTGGATCAATCCACCCTGCAAGAGTGGATGCGTACACCAATCACAGCTGATCACCCGAACTTTGATAACCTACTCGCCTATTATCCATTCGATGAAGGTACCGGTACCACCGTACAAGACTATTCTTCCGTAGGAGCTACCGCAGATGTAGTTGGCTTTCCTTCTTGGCGCGTCTTGCGTGGAGCAAACTTGCACAAAAACTTCACGACGGTCGATCAACGTCCACAAACCACCTTTTTCTCCGGCGAATACGATGTGACCACCGAGATAGTTACGGCAACGGACCAAGTTCCTAATAGCCTACACTCGATCACCTCTTACGGAGTAGATGGGACCGACTTAGTAACCATCGACGAAGCATTTTTCTACGCAGCCATTGATCAAGAGATCATTGACGAAGCCGGTAATATCGTAGGTACCGTTCCTGTAGTATCCGAAGGAAGTATTGAAATCTCAACCCTTGATTACTATAATAAGACCGAGGGTAAATTGGAAATTCTTTCCCTAGTGACTCCCTATGGGAATGGCCTTGACCTGGGCAACGAAGGGAAAACCTTCACCATAGATGTAACCGACTATGCACCCATTCTCCAAGGAGAAAAGTGGATGTCTATCGAGATGGGTGGACAAAACCAAGAAGAATTAGATATCCAATTCTGGTACATCAAAGGAACCCCCGAACGCGAAGTGCAGTCCGTTCAGAACATCTGGCCCTTCCGCCGGGGTTGGTATACCGATATCGTAGATAACCGGTTCTTTGAGCCGCGGGATGTGCCTCTTTCGGCTGACGGAAGTCACTTTAAGGTGCGGACGGCCGTTACGGGTCACGGCCAGAATGGAGAATTCATTCCTCGCCAACACTACGTAAATATCAACGGTGGTGCCCAGGATTTCCAATTCGACGTTTGGAAGTCTTGTGGGGAGAACCCAATGTACCCACAGGGTGGAACCTGGTTGTTTGACCGCGCCGGTTGGTGCCCTGGTCTACCCACCGATATTCATAACTTAGAACTGGACGGTATCGCCAACCCAGGCGAAACGGTAGAAATCGACTACGGAGTAAATGGGGCTACGCTAACCGAGGCCAATTATCTGGTTTCTAGCCAGTTAGTAACCTACGGCCCTTGGGCACACAGTGTGGATGCTTCTTTGGAGGCGGTTATTCGTCCAACCCTACAGTGGGAATACCAACGGATGAACCCGGCTTGTAATGCACCGATGGTCTTAGTCCGCAATAGTGGTGCGGAGACCATTACCAGTATCGAGATCGAGTATCAGGTGGAGAATGGTCCGTTTGCGAGCGACTATACTTGGGAAGGCAATTTAGCATCTGGTCAGGAAATGGTGATTGAGCTCCCTCAGGAAAATATCGGTTTCTACATGACCGGTGATGATTCGAAGGTCTTTACCGCACGTATCGTAGCCGTTAATGGCTCCGAAGATGGCAATGCGGAGAACAACGAGTTCCGCTCGGCTTTTGAATATCCAGAAATGTTCTCTGCCGATAACCTATTAACCCTTCGTGTTTCTACAAATAACCGAGCAGCCGAAAACTCGTACACCGTTAAGAATAGCAGTGGCCAGGTACTACTTACTCGCAATAATATGGCCAATTCAACCGTATACTTCGATGAGATGGATTTCCCAGCGGGTTGTTACACTATGGAGTTTGAAGATACCGCCGGTGATGGTCTTGCCTACTGGTACTGGGACCTAGTGGACCCAAGTGTCGGAAGTGGAACTATTCGTATTCAACAAAACTTCAACGGTATCGATCTGACCGTGGAATCCTTCGAACCTGAATTTGGTGGCACCCTTTTCTACGACTTCGTAATCGGAGAAGTAACGAGTACGGAGGAAGTAGAAACGTTCCGATTCTTCTCCTTGTATCCAAACCCAGTGAGTAATGAGCTGATCTTGGATCTACAGGGATACGAAGGCAATGGTTTCCAGTGGGAGATCGTAGATCCAATGGGACGGATTTACCAACAGGCAGAGTTACCTACTCTTTCTGGCGCATCGTTCCAGCACAATATCCAAGTGAATAACTTAGCTCCAGGTATGTACTACGCGCGGATCCGCAATGCGGAAAAGACCTGGGTACGAAGCTTTGTAAAACAATAATTAAACGAGCATAAAGCACGCTTATGAAGACGACTATTTGGATCGCCCTGATCAGTTTACTAAGCGTTCCCGTCTGGGGGCAGGTAGACCTGATTAATAAGGTGAAAGACAACCAAAGTGAACAAGCCAAAGAAGGCTTCCAATTTGAAGACATTGTAGATATTGAAGCATTACCCGTGAAGAATCAGGGGGCTTCTGGTACCTGCTGGTCCTACTGTAGCAACTCCTTCTTGGAGTCTGAGATGATCCGGATGGGTAAAGATCCCATTGATCTATCTGAAATGCTGACCGTTCGCAACGTATACGAAGAAAAAGCCGAGCGTTATGTCAGAATGCACGGGCATTTGAACTTTGGTCAGGGAGGTGCGCTTCCCGATGTCATTGATATGTATCGAAAATACGGTGCGGTTCCCTACGAAGCCTATTCTGGCCTCGAATACGGAACAGATATTAACCGACACGGTGAAATGGAATCGATGATGGTTGGTATGTTAGATGCCGTGATCAAGAACCGTAACAAGCAACTGACCCCCGTTTGGAAAGATGCAATCGGTGGCGTTCTAGATGTTTACCTGGGAGACTACCCAAGCGAGTTTGAATACGAAGGTAAGACCTACACACCGATTACTTTCGCCGAAGAGCACGTGGGCATTAATCCAGACGACTACGTGCAAATCACCTCCTGGAGCCACCAGCCGTACTACGAGCCTATGGTCATTATGGTACCGGATAATTGGAACTATGGCCTTTCTTACAATGTCGAAATGGATGATATGATTTCCATCTTAGACAATGCAATCAAGAATGGATATACCATCAGCTGGGCCGCGGATGTCAGTGAGAAGTATTTCTCTTGGAAGAATGGGATTGCCTACGTTCCTACGAAGCCCTACAAGAAGATGAGCGCAGAAGAGCGTGAAACGATCTTTGCCGGGCCACAGGATGAAATGGTAATCACGACCGAGCTTCGCCAAGAGGCTTATGACAACTATACTACCACCGATGATCACGGAATGCAGATCGTTGGTTTAGCCAAAGATCAAAACGGTCAGGAGTGGTATAAGGTGAAAAACTCTTGGGGTACCCGGAATGACTTTGAAGGATATT
>JBCDIO010000203.1:0-6442 GCA_038748815.1 Bacteroidota bacterium | reverse complement strand
GTATCCGTATTAGGCGGACGAAAAAAGGGCGTGTTCCTTTCGAAACACGCCCTTTTTTATGGGTATCCGAAACGGATTATTTCTGTACAACCACCGAGCGAGTTGCGATCTCGCCGTCGGCCATAACCCGCAGCTGGTACATACCGCTTTGTAGGTTAGCCACTTCGATATCGAAATCACCGTTCAGTACATTGTTGTGTACTTCATTGGCCACTTCTTGTCCAAGGTTGTTGAACAACTGGATACGAACATCCTTCGTATTGTCAAACTCCAATTCTACTTGCAAGAAATCCGTAGCTGGAACAGGCAATACATTCAGATTCTTCAAATCAGCAATCTCATCAACCCCGTTGATAATACCAATTAATTCGATGTTATCCAGGGCAATATCAGATTGGAAGGTACTACCCCCTGTGCCAATCTCACCAGTAAAGAACAACTGAATAGTCTGGTCCTGGAATCCTTCGATCTCAACAATCTCAACTTCCCACTCATCACCGGTACTCATTTGGACCTGACCTACCTGAGAGAAGACGTTGGTAGGGCTGCCTCCTTCCGGTACGGCCGTAATGTTTAGGCTTCCGATACCTGCACCGTACATGTGGTAGAAGAAAGCTAAGGTAATACTCTTGAAACCAGTTAGATCTAGACAGTTAGAACCTAGAATCGCCTGATCTCCCACGCCAAAACCGGAAGCTTCCATATAGATATAGTTTCCGTTTCCAGAAGCATCACCGGAAGGGCCAGTATCACTGGACCCGGTTTCTCCGCTGTTTACAAACCATCCGATATCCCCTTCATTAAAGAAATTTTCAAAAATGAAGTCGAACTGCTCGTACTGATCAAAACCTTCTGAAACGAATAGCTCGTTATCAAACTGCTTCGCAACAGCAAAGATTGAAGTAAAGTCATTCCCGTTGTTCACATCACCATCTATGGAAGAGAGTACGTCGATGAAGAATAAACCAGGAGTGGACATATCGATGGTCTCCATGAAGGTGTAAGGGGCGGTTTCGCCCGGTGCCAATGGCCCCGCAAAGGTTTCCGTTACTACATCTTCACCATTTACGATCAGCGTTAGTGCGATATCAGAAACCGTCTCTAAACCATCGTTCCGAACGGTAAAACTTACTTGCTCCGCATCACTTAAACCACAACCTGTGACAGGAGAGGTAATATCACTCACCCCAGCATTGATGATCGGGCCTGGCTCAAAGCTCAATTCGTAACCAAAGAGGATATCGGGGTTCCCTTGAGCCACTCCACCAATAGTCAATGTTCCATCACCCACCCATTGGTCAGAAATGAAAAGTCCCCCCGCTAGATCGTCCGCTTCTCCGAAGTCCAGCGTTACATCCCGACCTATACCAGTAGGTGTCCCAGCTGGCATTTGCAACTGAGTGATGACCGCATCAGAAGGCTCATCTGGCTGGTGAAAAACCCACAAGTAAGGACCACCAGGGCTCTGGTTATCGTAGGCGGCACCATACATCCCACCCAGGGTATGAGTAGCTGCTGGGATAACATTTAAGACGGAACCGTCAAAAGCGACCTCGGTAATATCGGTATTGAAGTCTCCTATAAAAAAGGAACCAGCACCACCATTTCCATCCGGATTGAAAGCAGCAAAACGTGCTATATCCGGCGTAGCTACCACAATAGAGTTGATAACGGTACGAGTTACTGGATCGACTATATAAATAGTATTAGAAGCATTGGCTGCGTATACGTTAGTTCCATCGAAACCTAAGGCACGAGCCTCCGTCAAACCACCAATTTCAAATTCTTCCACAAATGTCCCGTCAGAATCGAAAGATAAAAAGGTTCCAGAGTTCCACTCAGCTGCCCAAAATTCTCCACCGAGATAGACACCGTTGGACAGAGCAAACTGCTGCGCGTCGGTACTTGCATCAAAAGCAAATTGTAGATCCCACTGAGCGACTACCTCCTCGGGGGTATCGCCGGAAATCACCGGATATTTAAAGGGCCCTTCTGGGGCTTGGTCAGCCTCTTGAGCCACCACTAAACCTGCGCCCATTAGAAGCAAGCAGGTTAAGAAGGTTTTCGTAAAGTTCAGGTCGAACATATACATGTATTTAGTGAGAAAAAAGATGTATGGTATTTGTGTCCGCTGCCACAGGGGCAGTTATGGGCAAATAATGATACCGACAAATCGGCAATCAGCCAAACGAAAAGCCTCGAATTGCTGAAATGAGCAAGATCGAACCTAATCATTGGAACCTAACTCAACAAGTTAGCTCGTGCCTTATTAAAATTGGAAAACCCTAATTCTTTCTTTTGAAGCTGGAGAAAGCTCCAGCGATTGGTAAGTCCTAATGTTGAATCGCTCTACACATTTTTAAAATTACTGGTTTTTCCGGAAAGTTTCTTCTGAGCATCTCCCCCGAAAGTCACAATTAACCCATTATAAAGGATCGTCGAGTGCTTCGCGTTCTTCGTTTACCAACGATTCGCTTGGATGGACCACATTCGCAAATTGGCACCAAACGCAAGATGGCTTCCCACAGCCTTCGTAAAAATCCTGATTTTGGATCCCTGCGTAGACTTGTACAATGCGCTCCGTCAACCATTTACGATCGCCAGAATGAATATCGGCATCCTCCATGGCAAACGAACCAGTCTCTATATCTCGATCTACATAATCGATGCGCCCCCCCAGCAGTTCAAGGTGTTGATAGTTAGAATGGGCTAGTAACAGCTGATAAAAAACCAATTGCCGCCAGTAGTCTCCACCGGAGGATCCCCGGTTGGGCCTGCGTACTTTCTTTGGATCCGTCTTACCGGTTTTATAATCGACAACCCGCACTGCCTGGGGTTGCAAGAATTCTATTTTATCAATGACGCCTTTTAGCGGAACACCCTCCACTTCTGCATGCAATACCCTTACTTCTTGCCGACTCTCTTTTACCCACTCTTTTTGGCGCTGGGCGTAGTAAAGAGGAAGCTGCTCGCGGCCCATATCTAAGCGGTATTGGTACGATTCTTTAGAAAGAAATCCGCGGCGGCGATTTAATTCCCGCTCAAACTGCCCCACCAACCAATTGATCTCAGGCCATTGCTGATTTGGGTCTTCCTGCATTTTACGGAAAGTCCGCTCCAACACCTGATGCACACTGGTACCGTAAACGGCTGCTTCACTCTCAATCGAAGGTACCCGCAATACATATTCGTACAGAAATCCTAGAGGACATCGCAAATACTGGTTAAAAGCCGAAACACTCAACCGAAAATCAACGAGCAAGCGTTCAACTAGGGTAGTAGGCAGCCGTTTTAAATGGGGTTTCTCCGGTTGCCGAATCTGTAAAGCTAGGGCCGCTTCTATTTTTTACGAGGCAACCGTACATTATTTAAAGCTTCTTCCCTCCAGTTCAAGCACTTCTTCTAGAAACATAGAAGGAGTAAGGGGCTTCCCCTTGGCATCTAAAGCCGATAATGAGCAGTAGACGGCTTTGCGTGCTCGGGTTAGGGCCACAAAAAACAAACGTCGACGGGCTTCTTCGGGGTCCGATACGTTGGATAAACTTAAGGTATCCGGTATAGTAAAAGCACTTCCTCCACGACGCCTACTTACCCCCCAATGATTTTCGATACAGTCAAATAAGAAAACATGATCAAACTCTAATCCTTTGGCACTATGCGCTGTCACCAACTGTACCCCATCTGTGCTTTGATCGGCGCGCTGCACTTCGATAGACAAGCCATTGCGGTCCAGACTTTTGAAGGTGGCCAAGAGATCAATAAGTTCCAATCGCGGCTTCCGACTAACTTCTTGCTGAATGAACTGATGTAAAGAATACAGTAACTGTAACAGCCAATCCTTGTCGGACTGTTGCATGGTCCAATGCAACAAACCCGACTCATTGATTACCCGCTCTACCATTCTGGGTAAAGAGGACTGATGAATCTCCAATAGCCATTGATCAATCCACTGAAATAAATCTTCCAGGCTTTGCTGAATAGCAGAATCGGCCTGTTCCACCCAGTCTTTGAGGGAACGGTACGACTGATCGGGTTGCGCTTTCTTGCGTAAAGCTAATTCTGTGGTGAGCCCAGTGGGGAAGCCCCAGAAGGGGGCATGCAATAACTTAAATAGTAAGTGATCTCCACTATTGGGTAGTTGATATTCGGCTTGCAGATATTCTAACAACCAACGAACCTGTCGAATGAGGGGCTGGTCGAGTAAGTTTACTTTGCGGCGGGTTTGAAAGGGAACATTCATCCGTTCTAACAAAAAAGTCAGCGGCTCCGCTTGTCGGTGCGTAGGATAAATGACCGCCATTTCTTCCCAAGGGCACCCCTCGGCGTGTAGCGTCTGAATCCGTTCGACCAGGGCGATCCACTCTTGCTCTCGGCTTGGATACACCTCGGCTTGCAGAATGCCAATCTCCACCATTCTTTCCGGATGCGAAGCCCGGAGTCCCTTCACCACCCCTTGCTCAGAAAGGGCATTCACCAATCGAATCTCATTCCGTTGAATAAGTCCATTAGCGAGATCTAACAAATCTTGGTTGCTCCGATAATTCTCCGTGAGACTTACCAAGCGCATAGACGCTCGGTAGGACTCGAAAAAGTCTACCAAGTTCTTGATCCGCGCTCCCTGAAATTCGTAAATGGATTGATCATCATCACCGACCACGAATACATTTGGATGCTCCCAATAGGTAATGAGTTGTTCCAGGATTTGGCTTTGGGCACCGTTAGTATCTTGATATTCGTCGACCAGAAAGTATAAATATTGCTCTTGATAGGCCCGTAGCAACATGGGATTCTCCTGAAAGGCTCGAATTACCCAGAGGATCATGTCTTCGTAGTCGTAGCGGCGACGCTGGCGCATGAGTTGCTCGTAATGAGCGAACTGCTGGGCACCCGCTTTTAGGAGTTCCATTTTGCGAATCTCCTGGTTAAATTTCCCTTCTTTCAGATCTCCCTTTTGGTGTGGGGCCCGGTTTTGCTGATACACAAACTCGGCACGATCCGGCAGGCTGGTCAAATAATCATCGGCGGCTTGTACTACCGCTTCGGAGGACCAATTTTCTGCTTTCATTTTTCGAAACAGATCCTGCAAATGTTTTTCGTAAGTATACGCTTCGTAGGAGCCGGGCCGCAAGCGATGACCAACGGGTAGTTCATTGATCAATTGGCGAATGATTTCGATTCGTTCTAAGTCGCTGAGAGGTTCTAGATCATATTGACCGAAAACCTCCATATGATCCTGAATAACCGTATTACAGAAAGAATGAAAGGTATAGATGTGTACTTTGTAGGACTCCGGACCGATCCACTTAAGTAGGCGATCTCGCATAGCGTGGACACCAGCTTCGGTGAAAGTCAGACAGAGAATATTATGGGCTTGCGTGTCGGTTTTTTGTAGAATGCGACCAATCCGTGCCGCTAGGATATGGGTCTTCCCGGTACCCGGTCCGGCCAGCACCATAACCGGCCCTTCGATCTGCTCAACGGCTTCGCGCTGAGCGGGATTCAGCTTCTCGATCTCACGTTCGAAAAAGGCTTTTTGTTGGGCCGGAGAGGATGCTTTTGCCATAGGCACTAAGATAGGTAAACCGACGGAAATCGGAGGCAATTACCTATTGGCAGGCAGTACAAACAAAGTAAGGACCAAGAGAATCCTAGTGCTTTGTGAACGAAGTAAATGAATATTTTGGCCGAGGCAATTTTTGTTCACATCAAGACGCGCAGGGCTCGTAGCCAAAGCTACGAAGGGGAGCACGTAAGGATGAGCTGGGCAAAAAGAACCCGTCAAAAGTTTAGAAATGTAGATTACAAGGGACTTAGGCCAGTCTTCCTTCTTTGGCGAGTAAGTCCATATCTCGAATCAGAAGGCGTTTCCGATTAAAAGTTAGAACATTCTTACTCCGCAGCTCATTCAGAACGGTTGTAACCGTCTGCCGGGAAGTAGCGGTCAAGTTGGCTATCTCCTGGTGGGTTAAGAATTTTCGGACCAGCATTTCGTAGCCAACACGTTGCCCGCGTTTTAAGGCTAGGTTGCGAATAAATTCAATGATTCGGGTGCGGCTATCTTTGAATACCAAGGACTCCAAACGCTGTTCCATTTCCAACATACGTGCCCCCATGACCCGCATGATGAACAAGTTGAGCGAGCCGTGCTCTTTCATCATATTTTGCATCTCGCTGGCCGGTATCGCACACACCAGGGTATCTTCCATAGCGATGGCAAAATCGCGGCGCTTTTCTTCACCGATGATTGACATTTCACCGAATACTTCTCCGCGGCCGAGAATGACTTTCGTTATTTCTTTCCCTGCCTCCGAATAGGTCCCAATTTTGACCCGACCGCTAAAGATAAAATAGATTCGATCGGCTTGTTCTTCGGGAAGGTAGATGTATTCCCCTTTCTCGTACTGTTTTTCTGAGTGCTTTTCACCCATATCGAGTTTCTTCG
>JBCDIO010000202.1:0-6445 GCA_038748815.1 Bacteroidota bacterium | reverse complement strand
GTATACGTATGTTTGGGCGTGGCACAGCTTACCACGATTAAGGCAAAGCTGGCTAGGAAAAGTTTCCAAGGCATAGGTTGGTTCTAACTTGTTTTGGTTGATTAGTTTCTGATCCAAAGACGGCTAACACCCTTTCTTTGTTACAGAATCGTCTCAGAAAATCATTACCGCGTGCCGGCGGGACTTAACACCCATTCTGCCCCATCTCCTTCCCAATCAATAGGGGCTTCGGCACCTTGCAAAACCCGATTCAAAAAAGCCAGAATAATCGCGGATTTCAGCGCGTGCCCCTCGGCTCGATCGTAGTTGGGCGCACTTATAAACGGAATCAAGTAGGGTAAATCGGTAAAATCTAGATGGTTGGCTTCGGAAAATCGAATCCAATACTGCTCCTCTCGGGGCTCCTCAAACAAGGCCTTAACGGGCGCTAGCTCGTATTTCTTAACGGCCCGATAAAAGGCCGGAGGAACCCTCTGGGCCTTTAGGGCTTCATCCGAAAGATCCGGTGAAAAAGAACTCAGGTATAACAGGGGTTTGGAAAAATTGGCCGTAATATCTGGATCAATCGGTCCATCCATATTAATGACCCCTTGGACATTCGGAATGCTAAGTCCACCACTACAGGCGGTAGTACCCCCTAAAGAGTGTCCCAATAGGGCAATGTGAGCAAAATCAATCTGGGTACCAAAGTCTCTTTCCAAACTGGCTAATAGCTGCCCATAATGCGTAACCTGAGCAGGAACCACTCGTTCTACTAACTGGTTAATCAATTCCTGCTGGGCTTCTACCTCCACGGTGCGAGCCACTGCTGGGTCGATCCCATATTTCTCAAAACGAAAGTCATGATTAATCGCTACCACTACATAACCATGGCTGGCAATCGCCTCCACGAGCCCTGTATTATCTACCTGACTACTACTGGCCCCGTGCGAATAAATGACCAACGGATATTTCATGGGAGATCCTGTCAGTACCTCCATACCGAGAGCGTGGGTTGAGATGTTCTTTAAATGGCTAAAAACAAAGCCTGGCATACCCATCACTCCGTTCAGCTCTTTACGGGGGTCAGAATGATAAGAAATTGGCGAACTATTCTTTGGCGGTTCTTCCACCGGAAACCAAATTCGGTAATAGATCGGCTCCTCGGTGGATCGGTCTTCTGCCACCAAGGCGTAAGGGCCCTGGGGAACCGGAAGTGAAAAAACAGGCAACAGGTAAGCGAGTCCGATAGACAATACCGTAGTGAGGGAACCAAAGGCAAAGAGCAGCCATTTGACGAGCACCGAATCAACGGGCGTTCGCAAAAATACACTTAAGCTATAGCCAAGGATAACAGCGTATATCCCCAGCATTTGCCAGCGCATTCCTTCTATTCCAAGGTGTATCAACAGAAGGATTCCTCCGGCCAGTGCAAGCCATCGCCCTATCTCCTCTCCCACTCGGAATAGCGTAAAAAATTGAAGTAGAATCAGGAATGAAAAGAGGCTGAGTAGTATTTCAATAGCTCGCATGTCTTTGTATTTCTACTAGAACGTCGTTTGGTTAATCGCTCCTTGACGGATTGCTCCACATGATACAAGCTATTCTATGTCTTTTATTGCTCAATTAGACGATTAATCCGGTGGCTTAGACCAATGATTTCCCGTTATCTTTGCGACACATGGAAGAAATCAATTATGCTACCATCGGCTTTATTGCAGGCATCATTCTGCTGGCCTGTTTACATGGTCTCTTACTGGCTGGTATCTTCTATTTCCATCCACGCTTTAATACCCATTCAAGTAAGTTTTTAGCACTGGCCACCTTAGGTATGAGCATTATTCTTGGTTACGAATTTATTTTCTGGTTAGAGCTAGATCAGCGGATTGATTCCTGGCTTTTATTCGTGGTTCCTTATCTGCGAACAACTATTCCGATGGGCTTATATGGCTTTGTCATATTCTTGCTCCAACCAGAGCATAAACTAAGCACCTTCGAAAAAATGGGTTTCGCTTCCATTGGGCTAGAATTTTTGATCGACCTCACTTTTATTCCCGCAGAATCTTACGTGCAGTCCACCCAACAATTAGACACCATAGTATGGGGACTTACCATTTTTGGTTGGTTTCTAAGTATTGTGGTAGCCTTGGCTTATATTCCAAGGGCATTAAGGAAGGTAGTCCACTATCAGAAATACATATTCGACCATTATTCTACCACGGATCGAAAAAGCCTGCGTTGGTTACAAAACTTCTTAGTGCTTTTTCTGGTGATGACCGTTTTCTGGATCATTAGCTTTGTATACTATGTAATAGAGGATTACGATACCGGCGACTTGGTCTTTTTAATCGTAACCGTAGGCCTGGTGACTCTACTGTTTTGGATTGGCTACTTCCTCATTCTCAATTACCATTGGTTCCAGATTGCCACCGTTCCCCCACAGGAGGATGAAAAACCCCAAACACCAGCCAAACTCTCCACGAACACCGATCAATATTACCAGCAATTAATCGCACTTATCGAAAAAGAGAAAGTGTACGAAGACGTGCAATTAACCTTGGAAGTCCTGGCCGAACGGTTGGATATCAGTAGCGGGTACCTATCGCAGATCATCAAGGAGAAAGAGCAAAAGACCTTTTTTGAATTCATCAATGACTTTAGGGTGGAAGCGGTCAAAGCCAAATTGATCGATCCGGAATACCAGCATTATACCATCATGGGTATCGCTTCCGAATGTGGATTTAACTCCAAATCTACGTTTAATGCTGTTTTCAAAAAATTCACCAACGAAACTCCTTCCGCCTACCAAAAGCGGCACCTAGTCTCCTAGTCCGACCATCACAAAAGTACGTCCGAGATTCCAAACTTTCTGTGTTTCCGTACGTTCTGGGCCGACATATTTGGCCTAGACCCATTATCATTGTTTCAGACTTGGTTGGGAAGATGACACTCTCCCCCACTATCCTTTTCTTGCATCAAATCGAATATATGACTCGTAAAGAATTTTTGAGAATGTGTGGACTACTTGGTATCGGGATGCCCATGCAAGGATTAATCAGTTCTTGTGATAAAGATCCTATTAGCCCGATTGATCCTACCTCGACCACCGAGCAAGTGATTATTATTGGGGCCGGGCCAGCCGGTATGACCGCCGCCTACCTATTAAACCAACAAGGCATTGAAGCACCCATTCTGGAAGCCAACTCAACCTACGGAGGGCGCATCCGGCGCAACCTGGATTTCGCCGATTTCCCTATTCCTCTAGGAGCAGAATGGCTACACGTGGAGCGGGGCATCTTCGACGAGATCGTCAATGACTCCAGTATCAACGTCGATATCGCTACCACCCCCTACGATTTAGAAAACGACGTCGCTCTGTACGAAGGCAATGAGGTCAGTGTCGAAGATATTGGGTTCACCGTCGATCAAAAATTCATCTCTTCCAGTTGGCTAGATTTCTTTGATGAATATGTAGTCCCGACCATCTCTGGCCAGTTCAGTTTCAATCAGGTGGTGCAAGCCATCGATTACAGTGGAGATCAGGTGGTCATCAAAACGGCTGACCAAGAGTATACGGCACAGCGAGTAATCATTACTGTACCCGTTAAGATTTTGCAGAATGGGGCCATCACTTTTACCCCGGCTCTACCGGATAATAAGCAGAAGGCAATTGATAAGGTAACCGTATGGGACGGCTGCAAGGCCTTTATCGAATTCTCCGAGAAGTTCTATCCGACGATGGTTGGTTTTGGTATATCGCCAGAATCGGATGGTCAGAAACTATACTACGATGCCGCTTACGGACAGAATACCAGCCAGCATATTCTCGGTTTATTTGCGGTAGGGACTGGCACCTTACCCTACGTCGAGTTATCCGATGCAGACCGCATTGACTATATGCTCACCGAGCTCGATGATCTTTTTGATGGCCAGGCTACTCCAAACTATAAAAAGCACCTTTTCCAAAACTGGAACGAGGAACCATTCGCCAACGGTGCTTACGTCTACGATTACGAAAATTGGCTCCGTCTGCGCAGGCTAGGAGAGTCGGTCGATGGTAAACTATTCTTTGCCGGAGATGCCTATACGGACGGTTTTGACTGGAGTAGTGTACATGCTGCCGCACGATCAGCGATTAGTGCCGTTTCGGAGCTAGTTGGCTAGAACTTACCTCTACACCCAAAACGAAATGGTTTGGGTACAAACAACTAAAAATCAATAGGTCTTGTATCCTAAACACAGGAATGCAAGACCTTTTTTTATGAAAGAAAATCCAGGGGAGAGAAAAAACAGCTCTACTCACTTGCATTTTACAAGTGAATTAACATATATTTGTATGCTTGCATTTTGCAAGTGAGTTAAATTTCCAACATTCATACAATTACTTCCCTATGGAAACGATGCAAATTGATTTAAACCAACTGAAGAAGAACTCTTGGACCGAGCAAGAGACCGCCAACGCCGAAGTCGTCCTTGATTTCGTGCAAAATCTGATGAATAACCACAATTTTGACTACATCAAAAGTCAATACGGACCTCATCCCTACAAGCAACACAACCAGAGCATGGTCGACGGTATTAAAGGCGTTCTGGAGGTAGTCTCCAACTTCGCCAAGCGTTACCCCGACTACATGTACGACGTAAAACACCTGTACGTCGACGGGCCTTACGTAACCGCCCATTCTCACGTGACTAACAACAAGAAGCACCGCGGCAACCCGCAAAAAGGTTTGAATATCATGGATATCTGGAAGGTAGAGAACGGCAAGATCACCGAACATTGGGATGCGGTACAACCCATTCACGGCTCTATGCGCTTCCTTTTCTGGATGATCGGCGGCCGCTTTCGGAATGCCAATACGTATTTCTAACCTAGGTCCTGAACTCTTTTGCCCAAGTTCTACTATCAACCGAAAAAAGCATAACCATGATCAAATTAGGAGAGGCTACGGCCGAAGCCATTATCCAGTCCAATATCGATTCCATTGACTTGCCAGAATGGATGTTTACTATCACCTCGGACGAATACGCCGCCTGCGCCGAAGGGCACCAGAGTGCTGCCCAGGCGGTTCTCCCATCCGGAAAGCGGTTCTCCGTCAACGCCGAATTTGTGGCGGGCTATTTTATGGTACAGCACTATATCGAGACCGTTTCCGAAAAAGACCATGTGCTTGCCATATCGCCAAATACCCAGATGTGGTTAGACGACGAGCACTATGTTTCTTTACAAATAACCTGGGAATTATCGGCTACTAAAATCGATGAGCAGACCACCAAATTAACTTGTAGAGTGGTTTCCAAAACAGCGAACGAGCAGTTTGCCCAAGCTTCCCAGCATCGGAGCGCATCGGCCACTTCCGGACCGAATCCGTTGCAAGTGCACATCAATGAGGAAACGCCCCTGTTCGCCAAAGACATCGAACGCAAAGCGCAAGCGGGTATTTGGAATTGACCCCCGCTACCCGTGAGACAGCGAGCTTCAGCGGTAACCCCTTGATTATTTATTAGCTTTGGGGAACACAGATACTTGTAAATGCATAAGGATGAGATCGGATTGTACTATCAGTTATGCCTTAGACTTTTTCGGAGATAAGTGGACCTTATTGATTATCCGAGATATGGCTATGGAGCAGAAACGGTTTTATAAGGAGTTTCTGGGTTCTAAAGAAGGCATTGCTACGAATATTCTTTCCGATCGGCTGAAGAAACTCGAAGCCAATGACATCATTCGCTCTGCCGTCTACGAACAACGCAAAACGCAAAAGGAATACTTTCTAACCCAGAAGGGAAAGGACTTACTTCCGGTATTACTCGAGATAATGGTCTGGTCCTTCACCTATCAAGAAGGATTGAACGTACCTCCATCGCTCATCGAAAAGATCAAGACCAATCGGGACGGAGCGGTACAGTATTTTCTGGATCGCTTGCCCGGTTAAGCGCTACCGGGCAGTCATTCCACAGAAGGGCATCCATATTTTCTTTGCTCCTTTTCACAAACTGCTTCGCTTCGGGTATGGTTAGTACCAGCGTAAACTCAAAGCAAAGCGGGCGTAAAAGAAATTCTTTTACGCCCGCCCTTTTGTTTAGCATTTCTATTAAGAAGATTGACGAGCCAGCTTCCGTTTTCTTTTTTCTTTATAAAATGCCTTGTTGGCTACATAAATGGTTTTTCGCACCTCGCAAAAAACCTTATTCTGGCCCTTGTCCATGAGCTGGGTGACCTTCACAATTTCAATTTCTTGTTCTTCCTTTACTCGGTTTTTGATAGTATCCAATTCCTCTTTAGTGTAGATAAATTCGGCGTACAAATTTTCCTTAGCAGGCCGTTTGAAATAAATCTCGGCAGACTTATCCCATACTACATAACCATCGCCAATGATATTCATAAGTTGGACCATTGGAATAGGATCAACCGATGCAAAAAGACTTCCACCAAAAATAGAATTGACGTAATTGCGATTTCGGT
>JBCDIO010000201.1:0-6472 GCA_038748815.1 Bacteroidota bacterium | reverse complement strand
GGCGGTTCATTGTTTGGTCGTATTCTGCTTCACTTGTATAAAATTCCGCAGGTTGGCTTCCCTTCCGTTGCATTCTTTGGTAAGTCTGAGGAGCCAGCCTAACTCTTTGAATCCCAATGGTTCAAAATATATCGTTTACCCGTCAAAAAAAATTATTAGCGCTTTTTTTTACCATAGCGAATACATACCTTTGCTGCGATTTTGAAAGAGGAGCCTTTTTTCCTTTGACAAAAACTGTTGGCAACGATGCGCATATTACTGATAAGCTTCGCTTTACTCTTGGGATTGACACTGCCTGCCTCTGCCCAAGACCATTCCGGTGAGACCCACCACTCTGAAGAGACTGAACAACACGACAACCACGACCACGGTTCCGAGGCCGATCATGGTGACCATGATGGTCATGATGAAGGTAAGCATGGAGACCACGCTGATCATGAAGAAAATGATCATGGAGATCACGCCGGTCATGGTGATCACCACGGATGTGCTTGTCACGAAGAACACGGAACGGAAGACTTTGAGCCTGCGGCGGCTGCCTTCCACCACATTGCCGACGCCAACGCCTTTCATATTTGGGGAGATATCTATCTACCCCTTCCTTGTATTTTATACGCCCCGGATCATGGACTTACGACTATGCTTTCCAGCAAGTTCGAAATGGAACACCACGGTACGGGTAAAAAAGCGATTGATCGCTACGTACTGTTCGAAGGTGCCGTGATGCGGGTAGCTAGTGCCGATTTCCCGATGGGTGAAGTCGAATTGGATTGTGCGAGCCACGTAGAACACGATGATCACCACACTCCAGCGGTTGTATATCAAGGAACCTGCTATGAGCTAGAAGGTAAATCAACCCTAGACGGTGGCGTCTTCGGCGGTGGTATTACCTCTTACTATGACTTTTCGATCACCAAGAATGTTGCGACCATGTTATTGGTCTTCTTCTTATTGTTGTTTGTGTTCCGCAATATCGCGAACGCTTACAAAAAGCGTCAAGGCCTTGCACCTTCTGGTGTGCAAGGATTCTTCGAGCCAATCATTCTTTTCATCCAGGATGAAGTGGCGAAGCCTTTCTTGGGACACAAATACGATCGTTACCTACCCTTCTTGTTGTCTTTGTTCTTCTTTATCCTTGGTTTGAATTTAATCGGACAGATTCCATTCTTTCCAGGGTCGGCGAACGTGACCGGAAACTTAGGGGTAACTTTCGTTTTGGCCATCTTCACTTTCTTGGTGGTCAACTTGAGTGGTAATAAACACTACTGGGAACACATCTTTTGGATGCCTGGTGTACCGGCATGGGTGAAAACAATCCTGACTCCGGTAGAATTCTTAGGACTATTTATCAAGCCCTTTACCCTGATGTTGCGTTTGTTCGCCAACATCACGGCGGGTCACATTGTAATATTGAGTTTCGTTGGTTTGATCTTCATCTTCGGTGAGTCGGGTACTAACCCGGGCGGTGCAGGAGTAGGGGTTGCGGCATCAGTGCCGTTGACTATGTTTATGATGGCGATCGAGCTATTGGTAGCGTTCATCCAGGCCTTCGTATTTACGCTGTTGACAGCGTCTTACATTGGTCAGGCGGTAGAAGAAGCGCATCACTAAGTATTAAGAAGTATTTATTCAATTTATATAAAACCAAGTACAATGACTGGTTCTATTACTGCTATTGGTTTGGGTCTTGCAGCAATTGGTGCTGCGATTGGTATTGGACAGATCGGTGGTCGCGCTATGGATGCGATTGCTCGTCAGCCTGAAGCTGTTGGTGACATCCGTTCTAACATGATCCTAACTGCTGCCTTGGTCGAGGGTGCTGCCCTGATCGCTATGGTATTGGGTTACATCCTTTAATACTCGGCAGACAAGAAACAGATCGGTGGTTGTTGACGGTTGGTCAACCGCCGCCGATCTACTCGATTAAAATTCATTCTAAGAACTTTTATATAGACGACCATGATGGACGTATTATTTCTTGCAGAATTTTCCGTAATCCGCCCAGAACCTGGAACTATTTTCTGGACCACCCTGATCTTTGGTCTATTCTGGTTCCTTATGTCTCGTTTGGCGTTCAAACCCATCGCTCAAGCCTTGAAAGCTCGGGAGGCAGATATCCAAAATGCCTTGGATGAAGCTAAGAAAGCGCGGGAAGAAATGGCAAACCTGAATGCGGAGAACGAAGCCCTAATGGCGAAGGCTCAGGAAGAACGCGCGGCCATTCTTCGGGAAGCGAAAGAAGCAAAAGACTCGATCATCAACGAAGCGAAAGATAAGGCAAAAGCCGAAGCGCAGAAGATCGTGGCTAGTGCTAAAGAAGATATCGAAAACCAGAAGAAAGCAGCCATGGTCGATCTGAAAAACCAGATCGGTAACATCTCGATCGAGATCGCGCAAAAAGTGATCGGTCGTGAATTAAGTGGTAACGCCGAACAAGAGCAGTT
Source organism: Bacteroidota bacterium (assembly GCA_038748815.1). Taxonomy (GTDB): domain Bacteria; phylum Bacteroidota; class Bacteroidia; order Chitinophagales; family Saprospiraceae; genus JBCDIO01. The sequence continues at coordinate 4,028 of JBCDIO010000201.1, read as the reverse complement.
CGTCAAAGACCTAGTTGATAAGTCTAACTTCAACTAGTCAACCACTGCCCATTGGGGCGCTAAGCTCATTGCTTAACCGACAATTTTTCTGTCATGTCTGTAACAAGAATTGCTTCCCGCTACGCTAAATCTTTGATCGACCTTTCCGTCGAGCAAAAGAAATTAGAGCGCATCTTTGAAGATGTTACTTCTTTCAACGAAGTGGTTACCAACCGAGATTTCTATCTCCTGTTGAAAAGCCCCATCGTGAAAGGAGACAAGAAACGGCAAATCATCGCTTCGATCTTCGAAGGGAAGTACGATGAACTGACTATGGCATTCCTCAATATCCTGATTACCAAGGGCCGGGAACAATATCTACCGGAAATTGGTCGGGAATTCGTGAAGCAGTACAAGGCCATCAAGCACATCTCCACGGTGACGGTGACCACTGCAACCCCTCTGAGTGAAGAGACCGTTGAGGCTATCCGCCAAAAACTAATTGATAGTAACTCTACCGATGATCAAGTTGAAATCCGCACGGCTGTGGATGCTGACTTGTTAGGTGGTTTTACGCTTGAATTTGACGATTACTTGTACGATGCTTCCGTTGCGCACAAGTTGAACCAGCTGCGCGACGAGTTCGATGATAACTTGTATATCTCGCAAATCGAGCGTCGTTAATATTATTTTGCTTACGATCATTTGACCTTATAAAATCTACGAAAATGGTTGATGTTAAACCTGATGAAATATCAGCGATCCTGAAGCAACAATTATCTGGATTCGATTCTTCTACCCAGTTGGAAGAAGTTGGAACGGTACTTCAGGTCGGTGATGGTATTGCCCGTGTGTATGGCTTGACCAAAGCGCAAGCGGGTGAATTGGTATCCTTTGAAACTGGTGTTCAAGCGATCGTATTGAACCTGGAAGAAGACAACGTCGGGGTAGTACTACTTGGTGCCGGCGACGGTATTCGGGAAGGTTCCACGGTACGTCGGACTGGTAAAATTGCTTCTATCGACGTTGGGGACGGCTTCGTAGGACGGGTTGTTAACCCACTAGGAACTCCGATTGACGGTAAAGGAGAAATCCAAGGAGATCGTTACGCAATGCCTTTGGAACGTAAGGCTCCTGGGGTAATCTACCGCCAGCCGGTAAACGAACCGCTTCAAACGGGTATCAAGGCGATCGATGCGATGATTCCAATTGGCCGTGGACAACGGGAGTTGATCATTGGTGACCGCCAGACTGGTAAGACCGCAATTGCGATCGATACCATTATTAACCAACGTGAATTCTACGAACGGGGAGAACCTGTTTACTGTGTTTATGTAGCATCTGGTCAGAAAGCTTCTACCGTTGCTCAGGTGGCACGTACGCTAGAAGAAAACGGTGCGATGGATTACACCGTGATCGTTTCTGCTTCTGCTGCAGACCCTGCTCCGATGCAGTTCTACTCTCCATTTGCGGGAGCTGCAATCGGTGAATACTTCCGGGATACCGGTCGTCCAGCTTTGATCATTTATGATGATCTTTCTAAGCAGGCGGTTGCTTACCGGGAGGTATCGTTGTTGCTACGTCGTCCTCCAGGTCGTGAGGCCTACCCTGGTGACGTATTCTACTTGCACTCACGTCTACTAGAGCGTGCTGCGAAAGTAATTGACAATGACGACATCGCTCGTAACATGAATGATTTACCACCTTCTTTGGCAGAAGCTAAAGACAAAGATGGTAACCCATTGGTGAAAGGTGGTGGTTCTTTGACGGCTCTTCCGATCATTGAAACACAAGCGGGTGACGTTTCTGCTTATATCCCAACCAACGTAATTTCGATTACCGACGGTCAAATCTTCTTGGAATCTAACCTATTCAACGCCGGGGTACGTCCTGCAATTAACGTAGGTATCTCGGTAAGTCGGGTAGGTGGATCGGCTCAGATCAAATCCATGAAGAAAGTATCTGGTACGTTGAAACTGGATCAAGCCGGTTACCGAGAGCTAGAAGCTTTCTCGAAGTTCGGTTCTGACCTGGATGCAGCCACCATGGCGGTATTGGAAAAAGGTAAGCGGAACGTAGAGATCTTGAAACAACCTCAATATTCTCCGGTAGCGGTAGAAAAGCAAGTAGCAATCATCTACTTGGGAACTAAAGGTTTGTTGAAAGATGTACCCGTTGATAAAGTAAAAGAATTTGAAACTACCTTCCTAACGGCTCTGGAACAACGTCACCCAGAAGTATTGGCTGGTTTCAAATCTGGTAAGCTAGATGCAGAACACACCGGAATGGTGGAGGCACTAGCTGCTGAAATGACTACTCAGTACAAATAAGAATCGTTTATCCCGCCGCTAGCTTGCTAGCGGTGGGTAATCATAATTTTTGGCGGCCAAGCCGCAAGAATCGTTAATGTTCTGAACACATGGCCAATCTTAAAGAAGTTCGGGAACGGATTGCATCGGTAAACAATACGCAGCAGATTACCAAAGCTATGAAAATGGTTTCTGCCGCCAAGTTGCGGAGAGCTCAAACTGCGATTACCGAAATGCGCCCTTACGCGGATAAGCTGAACCAAATGTTGCGCAACATCCTGTCGAATCTCGACGGAAGTGCGGATACCACCTTTGGGGAAGAACGCGAAGTGAAAAACGTTGCCGTTGTCGTCGTAACATCCAGCCGTGGATTGTGTGGAGCCTTTAACTCTAATATTATCAAGGCTTCTCTGCGGATGATCAATGAGAATTTCAGCCAACACCAGGCTGAAGGACGTTTAACGTTGATTCCAATCGGGAAAAAAGGCTACGACTTCTTCCGGAAAACGCATCCTGAGATTTCTATGATCACGGATTATGTGACCTTGTTCGAGGATCTATCGTTTGAAAACGTATCGCAAGTTTCTCAACGCCTGATGGACGCTTTCGAAGGTGGAACGTACGATAAGGTGATGGTGGCTTACGCTCGGTTCCGCAACGCGGCCGTGCAATACCACGAGGCTGTTCAGTTCTTACCGGTTGCTAAATTGGAGACGGAAGAAGATGACTCTAAAACCCTGCGGGCAGACTATATCTTCGAACCAGACCAAGAATCATTGTTGGAGTATTTGGTGCCTAGTATCCTACAAACGACTTTCCAAAAGTATTTGTTAGATACCCACGCTTCTGAGCACGGTGCTCGGATGACCGCGATGGACTCAGCGACCGAAAACGCCAATGAACTGTTGAACGATCTGAAGATCGCTTACAACAAAGCACGTCAGGAAGCTATTACCAGCGAGATCTCTGAGATCGTAGGTGGTGCCGCTGCTTTGGAAAGTGCTTAAGCCAAAGGGGCGTTTATCGACCCTTGGCCCATTTTCGTAGATAATAAGGTTACTATTTATAAAAAGGAGTATGGATCAATCCATACTCCTTTTATTTTTGTCTAAAGATGACCACATTTGTAGTATCAGGTACTACCTGTTTTAGTCAGATAATTTATCTCTGCCGAAAGAAAGCCCAACATTGATCGAGTTATCCCGTTGATTTCCTGAACGAGTCCTCGAACTCACCGAACAAGACGAATATGATGTTACTGCAAATTCTGATGACCGTTGGGGTCGCACAAGCTTTAGCGCTGGCGGTTTTATTGTTGGTGAAAAAACGGAAGAACCAATCCGATTATCTGTTAAGTATTGAACTACTCTTACTATTTCTAATTACGATTCTCTACGTCTTCCGCATTGAGTTGACGCAAATCCTTCCTGGTTTTGCGATCAATGCTATTCTTCTCACTTCGTTAGCTGTACCACTTTTTTACCTCTTTGCTCGCTCGGCCGCTGGAGAAGACCTAAATTTTCTAAGCCCCAAAATTTATACTCATTTTGCTCCATTTATTACCGCTTACATATTGTTCGCCATTAACTTTCAAACGCTGCCCTATACGGACAAATACTATGTAGATCAAATCATTCACTAAGGAGGCGCCTTGGAATGTCCCCTATGGTTCTGGACCACATACTACGGTGTGTTTTTCCAGCAGTTTCCTATCTAGGTGTGGAGAACGTTAAGGTTGCT
>JBCDIO010000200.1:0-6490 GCA_038748815.1 Bacteroidota bacterium | reverse complement strand
TTCTGTTACGAAATCATCGAATGTGATTTAGAATTGGAATCGACCGTAACGGATGCCACGAGTGCTACCGCGAATGATGGTCAAATACTTTTGGAGGCGATCAATGGTACAGCCCCTTACGAGTACAGTATTGACGGAGGAAACTCGTTCTCAACGCTAAACTTCTTCATCAATCTAGAGCCTGGCGAATACCAAGTCTTAATTCGTGATGTAAACAACTGTGAAGCCGAAGCTGTCGTAGTCGTTGACTTTGTGAACAGCCTAAATACACTACCCACCCAAGTGGATGTGTCAATCGCGCCGAACCCAACGAAGGGGCATTTCCAAGTGAAAATTGAAGGTATGGATCAGTACAACGAACTCCCTATCGAAATCATCGATGTACAAGGACGAATTGTACAACGTGCCACCCTGGGTAACTACAGCGGTACGTTGGTAGGAACCGTTTCCATCAAACCGTTTGCTTCCGGCACCTACTTTGTACATATTGTTACGCCAGAATACCGTCAGCTACTGCCAATTATCAAAGAATAATTGAGTAGTTTGACACACTGCTTAGAGGCGATTTCTCAAAAAAGAGAAATCGCCTCTTTTTTTGCCCCTTTTGAGTCTAGAATAATCCTACGTAAAGGGGGATGCAAGTTTACCACAAGTAAAGTGGTTTGGGTTTGCCACCAATCATTCGATAGCAGATAGATCTTGAATCATTTAACTATTTCAAATTCGGAGGAGCGCCCCCACTTAATACTTTGTGACCTAAGTAAATGAATGTTTTGACCGAGAAGATTTTTGTGCAGATCAAGGCGCGCAAGCTCGTAGCCATAGCTACGAAGGCGAGTACGTAACGATGAGCTGGGGAAAAAGAACCCGTCAAAATATTTAGAAATTTAGGTTACAAAGTACTTAATAGTCCTTCTACCCCTCCGCACTAAGGTGAGCAGCCCAAACTAAAAAAGGCTACCCCTTAACGGGATAGCCTCCTTTTGCATAGTACAAAATCAGTACGGCTTACTGCTTAATCAGCTGGCGAACTAGCTGCTGATTATCTACTTGGATCAACACCTGATATACGCCAGCGGGAGCCGAAGTTAGATCTAAGGCCCATTGCTGAGTTCCTTGTACTTCACCATCCCAGGATTGAATAACACGTCCTTCCGTGTTCTGCACTCGCACAGAAACCGATAGCAGGCGATCCGTTTGAACCTCTACAATTCCTTCATTCTCTACGGGATTCGGTTGAAGTAAAATTTGTAGCAATCCTTCGATCTGATCAACCCGATCGATAGTCACTATAATGGCTTCAGAAAGGGCTGTACAGCCAGCTTGGTTCGTTATTTCCAAGGTGTATGCTCCCGAAACGGAGGGCGTCCAATCGGTACCAGTGGCACCGTCGATCAAGGTTCCATCCAAATACCATGCATACTGCTCGAACCCGTCCGGGCCAGTCAGTACAATACCATCCCATTCAATTACCGGGACATCTGGACTTTGGTTTGCGATACTAAAGGTATTCGTTTGGGTACAACCATTAGCACCAGAAATAGTGTAGGAGTAATTCCCCGCTTCTAGGTTCTCCACGGTAGCACCTTGCGCGCCGGTACTCCAAACCACATCCACATTCCCAATAGCTCCATTATTGCTGAAGGTAGCTACCCCGTCCGCATCACCCGCACAGGTTTCTTGCGTAAGGTCCAATGTTCCTTCAAATGGCTCAGTTGTCTCGGTGAGACGGAAGATCCGACCCTGAGTATGGGCAGCCACGTATAGTTCACCATTATTATCCTGCCCAAAACTTGTGTACTGGAAGTTGCTTAGGTTATTGAGCGTCTCTGTCGTCCAACCGCCATTGCCATCCGGACGGGTGGTAAAGAACACCCCACTGCAATAGTCTACAAAGACATAGGCTCCGTAGATAGCTGGATAATTACAACCGCGGTAGACGAAACCTCCTGTAATGGAGCATCCTTGATTATGATTATATTCCGAAACTGGAAAAACATATTCATTAGCGGGGCCACAGTTGGTGGGATTAAAGGGCTCGGATCCTTCGTAGCAACGCCAACCGTAATTTTCTCCACCTTCGCTATCCGCTGGCTGGTAATGCACTTCTTCTACTTCATTCTGTCCCACATCCGCAATCCACAGATCTCCGGTCAAACGATCAAAGCTAAACCGCCAGGGATTACGTAGTCCAATGGCCCAGATTTCGTCTAGAATTCCATCGTTTGGATCGATATATGGATTATCCGCGGGGATGCCATAATTCTGGCCTGCAGGAACATCGTCGACATCAATCCGTAGCATTTTACCTAAGAGCTCCTGAGGGTTTTGGGAGCGATTGCCCGGATCGTCAGCCGCCCCTCCGTCACCAAGGCCGATATACAAATAACCATCCGGTCCAAATTTTAATCCACCACCGTTATGGTTACTAAAGGGTTGCCCTACGGTCATCAAGATCAACTCCGAATTTGGATCTGCTTGATTGGGGTTATCGGTAGTTACCGAAAAACGAGAGACCCGGGTTGCGCCGTTCCCATTTGCGGTGTAGTTCACGTAGAAGTACCCGTTATTCTCGTAATCTGAGTGAAAAGCTAGACCCAACAAACCCCGTTCACTTCCCTGTGAATTCACAATAGGATCAATATCCAAGAAAGGAGACTCCAATCGAGTACCGTCCGTCAATACAATTTGGATAGTCCCTCCTTGTTCAACGACAAAGAGACGATCATCGCCCGCACTGGCAATGTCAACGGGCACCGAGAACCCATCGGCTAGTTCTACTAACTGCAGATTCTGAGCTTGTGCTCCAAAGTAGAGAAAAGGGGCTAGTAAAAGTCCCCAGAGTTTAAATGGCTTCATATTTGGATGATTTATAGTCTACAAACTCTTTTTATTATGCGAAGAAAGGGGTTATCTACAAGTTTTTTGACCGCTTGTTTCAGGCATCTGTCTAAAGGTCTGTAATTTATTTTGAAACCCTGTATTAGCTATTCTCATTAGTATCCTTTCTGTAGAAACTTTTACAAAATGAGGCTTAGTACTTTACAACCTACATTTCTAACCCTTTTGACGGGCTCTTTTTGACCATCTCGGCGTTGCCTACTCTCCTTCGTAGCTACGGCTACGAGCCTCCGCAGCTCCTTGATCTGAACAAAAATCCCTTCGGTCAAAATTTTCATTTATGCAGATTATAAAGTACTAGCCACTCTTACCTACGAACTGCCTCAAAGTGGGATACATTTCTTTTCCGGGGAATTAATAGTATTTTCCCAAGGATTTTTCCGTATTTCGAGCAAGCGGACCAGAAAATGGTCTTATTACTTATAAATGAGCAAAAAACTATGCGCATTCGTTTGATCTTCGGTCTCCTGTTGATGTCCTCCTTCCTTTTGGCGCAGTATCCTAATACGGATATTTATCTATTTACGCTAGGAAAAGATAAAGAGGGCGTTTATCGACTAACAGAACCGAAATACCTTACCAATTTCAATCCCAACGGCTACAATGCCCACCCTCATTTCATCTCTTCCAACGAACTGTATATTTCGGTCTTGGATCCTACTATGGATACTATCCAGACCGATATCTATTCGCTCAATCTATCGAATAACGTGCGTACGCAGATTACCGGTACGCTTGAATCAGAGCATGGTCCACAGGCCGTGCCGGGCTACAGCTATTTCTCGGCGATTCGAGCGGAGGCAGATGTTGATCGTACCCAGCGCCTTTGGCAATTTCCGCTGGATCGTCGCGACCAGGGACGCCCTGTGTTTCCATACTTACGTAATATCGAAAACCATTTCTGGATCGGACGCAACTACGTGGCTCTTTACCTAACAACCAATCCCAGTGAGTTGATTCTAGCCAAGGTGTCGGATGGTTCTACGCAGGAGGTAGCAAAAAATGTAGGTTCTTGCCTACAGCGCCTCAAAAACGGGAATCTGGCCTTCGTTAAGAAAGAAGCGGATCAATGGGTGATTTGTGAGTTGGATCTCTTTAGTCGTCCTTTCGACTACCAAGAGATCGTTCCAACACTGGAAGGTGTTGAACAATTCGCCGTCCTACCTGATGGCTCCCTGCTGATGGGCCGTGGCAGTAAGCTTTACCGTAACGATATCAGCCAAGAAGAAAAAATCTGGGAAGAACTGGTTGACCTACGCTACTACAACATCCATTCGATTAAAAGCATGACTATTAGTACTGATGGCAAACTAGCCATGGTTACTCAATAAACCAAACCCAATGAAAAACGCATCTAACTGGTGGCACTTCGTAGCAATTGCATTTTTATTTGGAGCTATTCCTGGATTATGCCAAGAAACGCTAATTCCAAATGCCTACGATAGTACTTATACCCAAGCCATTCAAGATCACCGGGAAGCCTACAAAGCGGATTTCTTAACAAATCCACACAGTCCTTTAGAAAATCACGATCTAGTTGATCTACAATTTTACTCGCCAAATCACAAATACAAAGTGACGGCTACCGTGACTTTAACTCCCGATACCAAGCCATTCGATCTGCCGACCTATAGCGGGATCACCAAGAAGTATCGACAGTACGCCTGGGTGGACTTTAGTATTGGAGAGGATAAAATTCGCATGGCCGTTTATCAGAATCTTCGGTTACAAAAGATTATTGGTTACAAAGAAGCCCTCTTTCTCCCTTTCAAAGATTTGACCTCGGGAGAAGAAACCTACGGAGGAGGACGGTATATAGACTTAAAAATGAGCGATATCAAAGATGGCTTTATAGAAATTGATTTCAACAAGTCATACAATCCCTACTGTGCTTACAGTTCTGGGTATAACTGCCCAATTCCACCCGCGCCCAACCACCTGAAGATCGCCGTTCTTGCGGGTGAACGCAATTTTACGGGAGAACACAACGAACGCAAAGAATGATTCGCCGCGTCACCGACCAACTTGGACGGACGGTAGAAGTACCGATCAAACCCCAACGGATTATCTCCTTGGTTCCTTCCCAAACCGAGCTTTTATTTGCCTTGGGACTGGAGAAAGAGATCATCGGGATCACTAAATTTTGTGTGCACCCCGAAGAACAATTTCGTCAGAAAGAGCGCATTGGTGGCACTAAACGGCTGAAGCTAGACCGTATCCGGGAGTTGAAACCAGACTTTATTTTAGCCAATAAGGAGGAGAATGATGCCGAACAAATTTTGGCCTTAGCACAAGAGTTTCCAGTTTGGATTAGCGATATTCTGACCTTAGATGACGCCACGGAAATGATTCGACAAGTGAGTAAGATCATCGGCGTTCCGCTTAGGGGAGAACAAATGAGTTTGGAAATATCTAAGGGCTTTAATCTATTTATGCCCCCTCGACGCTACAAAGCGGCCTATTTCATTTGGAATGAGCCTATGATGGTGGCTGCTTCCCTATCCTTTATCGATCACATCCTAGATATTGCTGGTTTTGACAACGTCTTTGCACACTTAGATAGATACCCGGAAATAAGCGAGCAGGATTTACGGTTATATCAACCAGAGGTGGTCTTACTCTCTTCGGAGCCCTTTCCATTTCGTGACAAACATATCTCCTATTTTCAGGAACTTTGCCCCCGTGCAAGAGTTCATTTGGTAGATGGAGAACTGTTTTCTTGGTATGGAAACCGCTTATTACACACACCACCCTACCTAAAAACGCTACATGACACACTGCGGATAAATTCGACGGTATGAAAAAAAGATTATCGACCTGCTTAGGTTTGCTTTTAAGTGCAGCGATGCTATTTGGACAATTGCCAGGTTCAATAGTAGACAACCAAGTGATCGTTGCACTAGAGAAGGGAACGAATGCTCGAAGTGCTACCCTCACTTTTGCGGAGTTTGGCTTAATGGCGATCAAAGAAATTCCAACACAGGGTATTTTCCTTTGTCGAACCACCGGGTCGCAAAACCCCACCAGTACCTTAATCCAACAATTACAAAGCCATCCTTCCATACAATACGCAGGATTTAACCACTATTTGGAAGAACGCAATGTAGAGCCAAATGATCCACTTTACGCCAACCAATGGGGTATGAACCTAATTCAAGCCCCCCGAATTTGGGAATTTACCACAGGTGGCTTAACCGCAGATGGAGATACTATTGTCATTGGTGTACTGGATTCAGGCTTCGATATTGATCATGCAGATCTCGTTGATAATCTGTGGACAAACTGGGCGGAAAAAAATGGTATTGCCGGGATTGATGATGACCAAAACGGGTACGTAGACGATGTGTACGGGTATAATTTTGCACAAAACAAACCAGAACACGCCGATGGAAACCACGGCAACCCGGTAACGGGTATTCTTGGTGCTTCTGGTAATAACGAAGAAGGAGTAAGCGGGGTTAACTGGTCTGTGAAGGTAGTCCCTATGACAGTATTCACTGATTTTGACATTATTGAGGCCTACCAATACGTCCAAGGATTACGAGATCTTTACCAAAGTAGCGAAGGAGCGGAAGGAGCTCTTGTCGTT
>JBCDIO010000199.1:0-6503 GCA_038748815.1 Bacteroidota bacterium | reverse complement strand
TCTTTGATATGGTGGCAGAGAAGCACCAGGAGCAAATTGTATTGGTCGCCGAATAATCAGAAAGATGAAAAAGGTATTATTTATTTTTCTCCTTTATGGAGGGCATTTGCTGGCGCAGATTCCCTCCCTGCTAGAGATTCCTAAAGAATTGATCGTAGGAGCAAACTCCGTCGTATTGTCCGAAAGTCGGGAGATGATCATTAAATCGCCCGAGCAGGCACAATTACAGCGCACCTTACTCATCGCGGTACTTAACGAAGCGAGTGAGGAACAAATTCACTATGCAGTCTATGATGATGCTTCGAAAATTAAGTCCTTTAAAGGGACTATCTATAACTCGTTTGGGCAGGAAGTACGCGCCGTACGGAAAGACGAAATTCGGGACTATTTGGCTGTGGAAGGGGGGATTTCAGATACCCGCTATCGGAGAATGGAGGTGCAGTACGGAGAGTATCCATACTTACTGAAGGTGGAGCTAGATATTCGCTTGAGTGGCCTGATTTTTATCTCTTATTTAGACTGGATGCTCCAGTCTTATAATCAGTCCATCTTGGATGCTCAATATGTTTTGCGATTACCTCCCGGTATGGAACTTCCATATCAGGTAATGAATAGCGAAATGTTGCCCGTGAAAGAGCAAAATGGGGAGGAAATGGTCTGGACGTTTCGGGTGCAAAACCTTCCGGCCGTTCAGCCTGAAGCATATAGTCCGCCATCTTCGCAGATTCTTCCTCAAGTACTGATCTTTCCGGAGAACTTTGCTATTGAAGAATACCAAGGGGATTTATCGACCTGGAAAGGATTTGGTGCCTTCGTGCATCAGCTTTATCAAGGTCGGCAAGAACTACCCCCCGAATTGAAAGCCGAAGTCCAGGCTATTCTGGCGAAAACGAATAATAAGCAAGAGCAAATAGAGGCACTCTACCAACTGATGCAAAAACGAATGCGCTATGTAAGTATTCAACTTGGTTTGGGTGGATGGCAGCCTTTCGCGGCTGATTTTGTAGAAGAAAATCGCTTTGGTGATTGCAAGGCCTTAACTAATTACATGTCGGCTTTATTAGCCGAAGCCGATATTGAATCCTATCCGGTATTAATTGAGCGTCGAGATCGGCCTAGCTACCAGTTGGACGAAACATTTACTTTTTCTCCTTTCAATCATGTGATTTTGTACGTGCCAAAAGAAGAGGTATGGTTAGAATGTACTTCTAACTCCTATCCGGTTAACTATCTGGGCTACGATAATGAAGGTAGGCAGGGCTTACTTATTGATGCGAACGGGGGACGACTGATTGAAACGCCCATTACGATTGCCGAACAAAACGCTCGCAAAACGAGAATAAAGGTCTTTCTAAATACGGACGGGAGTGCGCGAATAAAAGGGCTTGAGCGACACCAAAACCATTTCTACCAAGATTGGCAATGGCGAGCTAACTATTGGAGTCCGCAAGAGCAACAGGACTATTTTCTTGAGCAGATCAACCCGAAAAACGTTTCGGTAAACCAGGTAGAGATAAGCATCGATCGGGAAGAAAAAAGGGCCGATGTCCAGTTAGACTTGGAAGTGCCGCGGTATGCTTCAAAAGCTGGTAAACGCATTTTCGTTCCTTTGAACGGTTTGAATCCTTTGGGGCAAGTACCAGAAAAAATGGATGAACGAAAGCAAGCCATTTTTTTGAGCAGAAGCCGGATTTTTGAAGATTCTATCCGTATTCAATTACCCAAAGAACTAGCGATTGAGGCACTACCAGATGCCGTAGACATAAATAGCTTTTTTGGTTCTTATCATCAACAGACCAGGGTAGAAGGCGATTATTTAATCTACACCAAGCGATTATTAATTCGGAAAGGAAGTTACGATCCATCGGCATACGAGGAGTTCCGTGATTTCTTCAAGCAGGTAAGTCGAGCTGAAAACGGTAAGCTAGTGCTGCTAACCGACCGATCTTAGTCCCCCCAGCGAAACGTAGCGATCATAGTATCTAAATCTTGTCGAACGAAATTGTAAACGGGCTGAATACTGTCGGGTCTGGCTTCGGTATTAAAGTATAGAGAGGCCCGAAGAAAGTGTTGCCGTTTGGGGTCGGTTAGGTAAAATTGTATGGGAGAAGCCACCGGACCATCAAATTCAAAGATCATGCCCTCTGCTCCGTAGCGGTTGGCAATGGCCGTTTCTTCAATATAGTTTGCCTTTTTATTGTGCCAATTGGCTAAGTCAAAAGCATCGGAACGTAGCTCATCGAAACTTTTTTGTTTTCCTACTTCTAGATAGCTACAGTGCAAACGGCAGTCGAAAGCTGGAATATAAAGGTCAAACCAGCAAGGATGCTGTGGTAGTTGATCGAAGAATAAAGAATCTTGCATGATTTTTGCGTAGGAAGGATAGCGAAATTCAAGGTCGCAGTACGCTTCCGAAAAGTCCGTGTAGCCCTTTTCGGGATACTCTACTTTGGGGTATCCACGGGGTTTGGGCGTAAAAACGGGTTCTTCACAGGCTTGGAATAAAAATGCGAGGCTTAATAAGAAAAGCAGCGTGATTCGCTGAGGTAAAAGCGGCTGAGTCATGGTACGGATTAGTAAGTGAGCGGCTAATGGGGGATCGTTACCTTTATTTGTTCGATCCGGCGTTTGTTGACAGAAACGATGCGGAAGGTAAAGTCATTGTAGTAAAATTCAGCATCTTTTTTGGGAATTCGCCCGGCTAACTCCAGGACAAGCCCTGCTAAAGAATCGGCGTCACCCCTAATTTCATCGAAGAAATTGGTATCAAAACTAATAACCCGGCAAACGTCGTTGAGCAGAGTCTTTCCTTCAAAGACGAAGTTGAAGTTATCGAGTTGCTGATATTCGAGTTCGTCTTCTTCGTCAAACTCGTCCCGGATTTCCCCAATGACTTCCTCCAAAATATCTTCGAGGGTAACGATGCCAGAAGTACCGCCATATTCGTCGACCACAATAGCCATGTGCATGCGCTCGGTTTGGAACTCCCGCAGCATTTCGTTGATCTTTTTGGATTCTGGAACAAAGAGGTTTTTCGTGCGAATCAGGTTTTGCCAAGCAAAATCTTCCGGCTCATCCAAATGGGCAATTAAGTCTTTAACGTATAGGATACCTTTGATGGCATCGATATCTTCTTCGTAGACTGGAAGTCTGGAATACCCTGACTCTTGCGCCACTTGTAAAATGTCCTTGAAATCATCATCCATGCCCAAAGCAATCACATCAACCCGGGACCGCATGATCTGTTTTACGGTGACCTCACCGAACTTGACAATACTTTTTAGAATATCAATTTCTTCGTTGGCGTCTTGTTCGTGCCGAACAGTCAATTCGATAGCTTCGTCAATATCTTGACGACTCGGTCCAGATGGGGTGCGATTACGGCTGGCTAACCGTTCTTCGATAACATTGGTGCCACGCACCAACAATCGGCTTAATGGATTAAATACATTCATCAATACGATCAATGGTGCTGCCATAAATTTTGCCAGTCGAACATTGTTCAGCTTTGCGTAGATCTTGGGAGCCGTTTCTCCAAAGAGAACCAATAAAAAGGTTACACCGACAATAGAAATGAGGAAATTGATGCCGCGGCTAATCTGATCGATAGATAAGGCACCCATTAGGCCGGTATCGATCAGGGTTTGGGCCCATACTTGGAAGGTATCGGCGGGAAGCAAGGTGCGTAAAAGATAATCGGACACAAGGACGATGGCAATATTGATGAAATTATTGCTGATCAAAATAGTAGCCAAAAGGGTCCGCGGTTTTTCCTTCAACCGTAAAATACGATGTGCTTGTTTGGTGTCTTCGGTGCGAAGTTGCGCAAAATCGTTGTGGGTTAGAGAGAAAAAGGCTACCTCTGTTCCGGAGACTAAGGCCGAGCAAATCAGTAGGATAATTTCGGCAAAGACGGCTCCGATGGTGGTAGGCAGGCTCACCAAGAGTACAATAAGAAGGATTGGAAAAAAAGCTAGGGTGTAGGAACTGGAAGGATCGCTGTCCAAGGTATGGTACGTTTGGTAAACAATCAACGGGAGGGCTTGTCCGCAGGGACACTCCCTCCCGTTCTTTGATCTTTAGAATGGCAGATCGTCATCGTCTTCCATTGGAGCACTGGTCGTTGTAGCAGGCTGGGTTCCGGTAGTTGGAGCCGCGGGGCTAAACGTATTAGGAGAAGGCTCCATTGTGCCTCCACTGCCGCCTGTGTTTTCTCCCAAGCCACGGCTATTTAGAATTCGGAAGTAGTTGGCCACAATTTCGGTACGGTACTTTTCCACATTATTCTGATCCGTCCATTTACGGGTAGATAATTTACCCTCTACATAGACGAGCATACCTTTTTTAAGACCGTTTTCTGCGCGATCAGCCAGTGCCCGCCAGGCAACAATATCGTGCCATTCTGTGCGATCGACCCAGCTTCCACTGCTATCGCGATACCCCTCGTCCGTTGCGATGCTAAACTTTGCGACGGATGCGCCGTTTTCCAATTTCCGCACCTCCGGATCCTTTCCCAAATTCCCAATGAGGGTTACTCGGTTTACCATTTAATTTCCTGTTTTAAAAGAGTGAATGAATCAATGAAAATGCTGGAAAATTCAGCTTTGACAAGGCTTGACTCATACGTTTAAATATAGGGCATTATCGCTTAAATACCAATCGATGATTTTTGGAAAAGCGAATTTAGGTAAGTTTTTGCGTTCGATTTGGATAAAGTTCTCTTTTAGAACCAGTGGGGCTTCCGAGAGTTGGATGCGCCAGAAAATCGCGTGGATATGTTGGTGGCTGAGCGTCTGTTTAAAGATTTTGGATTTGCGCAGCACCTTAAAGGATTGATTCTGCAGCCAATCGGGCAGATGATGGGTGTTTATTAATTCTTTCCAGTTTGTCGATAATTGTGGGGTTTCTATTAGTGGCAATTGGTATAAGCCCTGCCAGATATCTTTATGGAGGCGTTGCTCTATCCAGGTATGTGGACCAAACTCTATATCCACATAGTGGAAGTAGCGATTTTTTTTCTTGATTTTTTTCTTTTTGACAGGGAGTTCTTGGATCCGGTCTTGCGTGTGGGCGACACAGTTGGTTTGGAAGGGGCAGGTGGAACATTTAGGACTAGCGGGGGTGCAGCAGGTGGCTCCAAAGTCCATAATCGCTTGATTGTATTGACCAGGTTGGGCGGTGTCGAGGAGTTGATCGGCTAGCGCTTGAAACTGTTTTTTACCCAGTGTAGAAGTAGTTGGTACATCGAGTCCCCAGATTCGGGCCAGTACTCGGTACACATTTCCGTCGACAACTGCATGGGGTAGATTATAGGCAAAGGAAGCAATGGCGGCAGCTGTATAAGGTCCCACGCCTTTTAAGGACAGAATATTCTCATAGGTGGAAGGAAATACACCATCAAACTCAATAGCGATACGTTTGGCGGTGGCGTGTAGGTTTCGGGCCCGCGAATAATAGCCTAGGCCTTCCCATAGCTTAAACACGTGGTCTTCTGGAGCTGCCGCTAGATCAAAAACGGTGGGGAAGGTTTCTTTGAATCGTAGGAAGTAGGGTTTTCCCTGTTCAACACGGGTTTGTTGGAGAATGATTTCGGAAAGCCAAATCAGATAGGGGTCCGGTTCTCCCTTCCATGGCAATGGACGATCATTCTGCTCAAACCATTGTAGGAGGCAGGCTTGAAACTGAGAAGGAGAAAAGGGATTTGGCATGTAGTATGAGTAGCAGGGCTATAAGCATAAAAAAGGTGGTGAACTTTTGTTCACCACCTCGAAGATATCCTTATAGAAACTTTATAGTGGAAATTATTTTCGGCGTCCTAAATCAGAACCTTTGTAGCGGCGAGAAATCAATTCTTTTAACTCTTTACGAGCGAAGAAAATGCGGCTTTTAACGGTTCCTAGCGGAAGTTCAAAGTGATCAGCGATTTCCTGATATTTGTACCCTTGGTAATGCATCAGGAAGGGGATTCGGATGCTGTCATCCAAGCTGTCAATCATTGTCGAAAGCTCTTTCATAATAATATTAGAATCTCCCATGTTAGCGATCGTGGTACTCCCGGAGTTGATGTAGAAAAGATTGGCGGTCGAGTCCATAATGGTGTTCGCCTTTACTTTCTTCCGGTAGTTATTGATGAAGATGTTCTTCATGATCGTAAACAACCAGGCTTTAAAATTCGTCCCTGGGCGAAACTTGTCTCGATTTGTGATCGCGCGGTAGGCGGTTTCTTGAAACAAGTCTTTCGCCTCTTCTGTATTCTTTGTCAGATTGTAAGCGAAGGCCTGTAAGAGGGCACTCATCTGATCGAACTTCTGATTAAATTCCAAAGAGGACATGGCTGTCTGTTTTTTGTTTAGAGCTATTTAAGCGTATCGTTGCTTTTGTTTAACCAAATATAGAGTTTAATTAAACAAACCCAAAATAGGTGTAGCAAAAATTCCACAATTCCGCTCTTAATTTCGACGCGCCAAACTGCGTCATGAACTTGGTGTCGATCTGATCCTTCC
>JBCDIO010000198.1:0-6504 GCA_038748815.1 Bacteroidota bacterium | reverse complement strand
CAACTGTAGTAATAACTCGCATCTATGAAGACCGAATTATCGAATAAACTGGTTTTATAGCCTGCTTCGATGGAGCGAACTTGCTCTGGCCGCACGGGGGCAACGTTGAAAAAATCTAAGGTGTCCCGATTCAACTCAGAGAAGTAATCGATCAGTGATTCTGGTGTAACTAGGTCGTTGAAGCCCTCCAGGTTCCCGATCAAAATAGCCCGACCCACGTCGTATAGTAGATATTGGTCTAAGAGGGTAGGGTTCCGTATGGCCGAAGAGAAGGAGAATCGGTAAATATTATTGTCATCTTGCTTGAAGACTACCGAGGCGGCCGGTGACACTAAGTAGTTGAAGTTCTGGTTTTTATCGACCCGACCCGTGGCGGTCAGAATGAGTCGATCTTCCAGTACTCGCTTTTCGACCCCCGCAAAGACGCCAAAGGCATTGTTGACAATTTCTACTCCAGAGGTGTCACTAAAGATCGTTCCCCGCGACTGCGGCAAGAATTGCCGAAAACTTGCTCCGGCAGTAATTTTAGCAAAATCGGTGCCGAAGGTATACGCCCCCTGTACATGGTTGAGGCTAGAACGGCTGAAGAAACGAGTTCCTCCATCGATAATATCCTTGCCGGTAATATCATCGAAGACCTCGTTCCAGCGGTCACTACCCGGTTCAATATAGGGCTCGTTAGCTGGAGAATTACCTACACCGTCAGCAAAATCTCTGGCTTCCTGGTGCCAAAGGGCCAACGAATCTCCAAACTCACTCAATACCTGCTGCGCGATACCATAGTTGGGGGCATCTTCGCCAAACCAGCCAGCCGTAAAATCTGGATTATTCGGATCTGGGAAGCCGGGTAAACCCCAGACTCTGGGGCGTATTTCCTGAATCCAGTAAGCATTATAATCCTGACTCCAGTCCCGATTATCTTTGGCTTCGTCCAGAATGCGGAAAGCGGTAAAGACCGCGTCGTAGGAATCACCGGAGTCTTCCCAGGTGCGATAGGCGTGGAGGTAGTATTTGTTGGGTTTCTTTAACTCAATTTTGGCTTGTTGAAAGCTAATACCTTTGAGGCTGTAGCGATTTTCCCCTTGGTATACGGTGGTTCCAGCCCCGTAATTATAGCCAGCTAGAATTTCGGTTTGATCATCCCAACGGTGGTGTAGAGAGACGGCCACTTTCGTATTTCGGGTGTCGTAGTCTACCAAATCTAGTTCCGAAATACCCGTTCGGTGATAGATGCCCAGGCCCGGAAAGTTTCGCTGACCGAATAGATCCGTAAAGTTATTCTCTCCATCCGTCAGCCGTTCATCTCCATAGACATTAACCGCATCATAACCACCCCAATTATCGGTATTGACTCCTTGCTCCAGCGATTGATCAGTTGCTTCCAGGTTGTTGGCTTCCCAGTCGTTTGCTTGTAAGTACGTTGCGTTCACTTTGATGGCCCAGCGCTCTTTAAAGGTCGTTGCATAGCGAATGGCCCCCTCAAATAAAGCCCGCTCTCCGCCTTTCATCATAACCGAAAGCCCTTTGTGCAGATAGGGGTCCTTGGTTTGCAAAGAGATGACTCCATTAAAGGCATTTGGGCCATATAGAGCGGAACT
Source organism: Bacteroidota bacterium (assembly GCA_038748815.1). Taxonomy (GTDB): domain Bacteria; phylum Bacteroidota; class Bacteroidia; order Chitinophagales; family Saprospiraceae; genus JBCDIO01. The sequence continues at coordinate 4,906 of JBCDIO010000198.1, read as the reverse complement.
AGCACCCACGATCAATTCTACTCGATTCACATCCAATTCCGAAGCACCCGCAAAATTTCCAATCGAGAAGTTCAGGCCAGGAGCCTGGTTATCAATACCGTCTACTAGTTGAAGAGAACGTACGGGAGAAGTGCTATTAAACCCTCGGGTATTAACGATCTTAAAACCAATACTGGCGGAAGTAAGATCGACTCCTTTTAGCGCCCCTAGTCCATCGTAAAAATTGACGGATGGCGTTTCTTTAATGGCAATGGCATCTAAGGATTCAACCGTGAGGGCGGATTCTTTCTGCTTTTCGGTTACTCGGCTCGCTTTTACCTCCACCGTTTCTACCAGAATGGCCTGGGCCGCAAGTCGGATTTTGAGCTTTTTCTTATTGTCTTCGACCACAATCTCCTGCTCTGGATATCCAACGTATGAAACTTGCAGCGTAATGGGGAAGGCTTCCTTAACCTCCAATGCAAACTCTCCGTTAAAGTCCGTTACCGTTCCCTGTCCAGTGGAGTTGATAATGACGGAAGCCCCGATCAGGGTTTCACCGGTTTCTTCGTCTGTAACTACGCCAGATATAGTGGTTTGAGCCCAACTCATTGCTGTAAACCCAAGAAAGAACATCAAGAAGAAAAGTCGATTTGTATAACTTTTTAACATGGATGCAGTCATTTTTTAAACCCGCGGTCTATGCAATATAGATATTTAAATCTGTCATAATGACAGAATTAAAGATGGAATGTTGAATGATTTGCATGTAAATGTTTTAGCTCCCTCGTTTTACACCTTTCTTTTGGGAAGGATAGAAATTGCGCAAAAAGGCCTTTTTCGTACCGTTGGTCTATTTTAGAGAGCCTATATCCTTTGCTAGTGGGAAACCAGTAAGTCTATCCTGGAGCATACTCCACGGACTACCCTAGTGAAGTAGCCACCCGGACAAGCAACTCCTAATTATTTAGAATATTTCTAGATAACTTGGTTCGAGCCACCGTGTACTCTAAATTTGTGGGCTGATTTAACTGGATTTACCAACATCTAGGGAAGCTAGTCAGCTTTCTACATATGAAGTCATTATGAGCCGATTTCTGAAGTATATACCGGATACCTGTTTGAAAGGACTCCTCTTGTTTATAGTAACGCTTTTAGGGCTAGCCCCGGTAATGGCAAATCCGTCAAACCAAACGGTGCGGGGTGTCGTGTACGACAAGGATACTAAAATACCCCTCATTGGTGCAACGGTAGTGGTATTGGATACCGAACCGGTTTTAGGAGGCGTTACCGATGAAAATGGGGTTTTTACAATTACCAACGTGCCCATCGGTCGGCAAGACATTTCGGTTTCTTATATCGGTTATGATACCTACATTCAGCGGGAAGTGCTGGTTAAAGGAGGAGAAGAACTGCTTTTAGAGTTTTACCTAACCGAAAGTGCCTACGAGCTCGGTGAAGTAGTAGTGACCTCTAACGACCGAGAGGTTATGAACGAAGCGGCGGTAGTGAGTGCCCGTTCTCTGCAGGTAGAAGAACTGACGCGGATTCCGGGTGGAATTGATGATCCCGCTCGGTTGGTTCGTAAATTTCCTGGCGTTAGTCCCAGTCCCGTACTGACCTCCAACGAAATCAACATCCGGGGGAATGCCTCTCGGACCGTGCTCTGGCGTTTGGACGATATCGATATTTACAATCCAAATCACTTTGGAGTGATCGGAGGATCCGGTGGTGGCCTAACGATATTCAGCCAGCGGCTTCTCACCAACACCGACTTTTACTCGGGAGCCTTTCCCGCCGATTATGGCAACGCAATCGGAGGAATTTTCGATGTGCGCTTCCGCAACGGAAACACAAAAAGTCGTCAGCATTCCATTCAGCTAAGTGTACTCGGTATCGATTTTGCCACGGAAGGGCCCTTCAGTAAGCAAGGGAACGCCTCTTATATTGCCAATTATCGATTTTCTTCCACCGGGCTGGTAGAACCGTTCCTTAACCTTGGGAGCTTACCTGTCTTTCAGGACCTTTCTTTCAAGCTCCACTTCAAGACCAAAGCGGGCGGGAGCTTCAATGTATTCGGTATCGGAGGAATTAGTACGACCGCCGTTGTTCCAGTAAAGGACACTCTAGCTTGGGGGCAGCCGGGAGTAACCAATTATGGCTACCAAACTACGGCCAATACCGGAACCATTGGGGCTTCTTTGGTCCATCCGTTCGGTGATAATACTTACCTCAAAGCTACTCTGGTTGGAACTGGACTCGAATCGGGATTTAAAGGCTATTATTTACAATACGACTTAGAAACCGCCGATACTTCTTTTGCCAGTTTAGATAAAGATGTTCGAGTGAGTGGGCAAGTCTACCTAAACCACAAATTTAATCGGCGGCATACCCATCGCTCGGGATTAATCATACACGGTCTACACTCCGATGTGTACTATTACGCAAAGGATCCGGATAGCGTGGAAATCGTCAATGCCGCGCTGACAGATACCGTTCGTTTTGGGCGGGGAAATTCTTTTTTGGTACAAGCCTATAGCCGTTCTCAATTTGTACTAGGTGATGCCTGGAAGCTAAATGTTGGTCTGCACTTTATGTACCTAGGGATTAGCCAGGAATTTTCGATAGAGCCCCGCTTCGGGATTCGTTACGAGATTAATCCGAAGAGTTCGATTAATTTTGGCTACGGACTCCACAGCCAGATGGATCCTTTCTATACCTATGTTAGTTTGCAAAAAGAAGATGAATTTGGACCGTTCGTCGGGCGATTAAACGATGACTTACTCTTCAATAAGGCGCACCACCTCACGCTTGCCTATTATTACCAGCCATCGGATCAATGGCGCCTCGGGGCTGAAGTGTACTTCCAATACTTGTATAATCTGGTTGTGGCGGTTGATCTGCCTATCTCCCGGGTTGGTGGCTACAATCGACGATTCGAAACAGTAGATCTAAATAATGGAGGCGTCGGATCCAATTATGGAATCGAGCTAGCGGCGGAGCGCAGCTTCCAAAACGGCTTTTTTGCGATGGCGAATACCTCAATCTTCGAAGCAAACTACGCTGGAAATGATGGTATTCGCCGTCCCTCTCAGTTTAATAATGGGCTAATTGTAAACGCCGTAGTTGGGAAAGAGTGGGCCGTTGGGGGGAAAAGAGGGAAGGCAAATTTCTTTAGCCTTAATACCTCCTTCACCTACAGTGGGCCCCAGCATTACACGCCATTAGATCTGGAAGCTTCCATCGCCGCCAATCTTTACACCGGAGATTTTGATAATCCAAATTCGGCGCAGCAAGATCCGTTGTTGTTTATTGATGCGTCCATCATCTATAAGGTCAATCGGGAAAAATGGAATACCCAATGGACGCTGCAAGTGGCTAACATTCTGAATCGGCGACCAGTAATTGGGGTATTTTACGACCGCATTATTCGAGATCAGGCATTTTTATATGGCGATGGCGTTATCCCTGCCCTTAGTTGGCGGATCAACTTTTAGGCAGACCCCAATATTTGGCTCACACCTGCTGGCCTACGGGTTCGGTTAAGAATGCGCTTATCGCTCGGTTATATGCCTCCGGCTCTTCCACACACGAAGTATGGCCACCTCTTTCTACGTAGATGAGGTCAGAATGGGGGATATGCTGGTGTATGAATTCCGATTTTGGTGGGGCAGTGGCTTTATCATCCGTGCCGACTAAGATGAGCGTCGGACATTGAATATTGCCTAGTTCATCCTCGACACCTTTCCGAAGAATAACTCCCCCAACCGCTTTGGTAATGGAGCGATCCAGCTGGCGTAGCTGAGAGGCCCAGTACTCCCGTTCGGATGTTCGGTTCGTATCTTTCAAGAACTTGTCGCCAAACATGATATCCATTACCGTGCTTACCACGGGCCCTACGCCAAAGAATCGGACGATGGTGCTTAATAATTGGTACTTAAAGCGATTCGGTTCGGGCTCGGCCGAGGTCTCCATGAGAATAAGCGAACGAACCAGGTCCGGGCGCCGGGCTGCGACTCGCATCCCAACAAAGCCCCCCATCGATAAACCGGCCATATGCACCGGTCCTAGCTCTAGCGTGTCGATCAATTGAACGGCATCCTGGTACAGCTGATCCATACCATAACCGGATGGTGTGACCTCCGATTGACCTTGCCCGCGGTGATCGTAGGTTATGACTCGATAGTCAGCTTTTAGTACTTCTACCTGTTTGGCAAACATTTTTCCACTCCATAAAAGGCCATGCGAAAAGAGAATGGTTTCGGGTCCTTTGCCGTGTTCTTCGTAGTAGAGTTGGCAGCCATTAATCAATAGATGAGGCATAGATTACAAAGTATTTAGTCCGTAGAAAGATAGGGGATTCATACAGGGATTTGGCTAGTCATGTTAAGAATTCGGTCGATCTCCCTTCCTTTTACCATTTATTTACCGAATAAAAGCCCCATTTAATATCAAAGGCCAGTAAAAAAATACTGGCTTGGTGTTTAATACAGAATAATGTTCCGGGTGAACGATTTACCTACCTATTTAAAATTTTAATAAATGTAATTCAGTCTTTTACGCATGTTAATATTATGCATGTATTGTGTTTTGGGAAATTTGTCCCCCTCTTTTTTTGGATTGTTCAACGCTTGTTTGAAGAAAATACCCTTGTGATTTGGACGATTTTCCATGGAGGCTCTCGTAATCCTCCACCTACCTTTGATTTGTAAGTCCGAATACCGTATGGGTATTCAACTTCAATGAAGAATAAATGATGGAAAGTCGCTGCTTGGTTTACTTTTTATTCTTTAGGACGAGAAATCAAATCAATGGGAAACCTTAACTATTCTACCATGAAAAACTTTACAAGCGTAAGGATAAGCAGGTGGTTTATTCCAGCCATCTTTTGCTTATTCGCAACCATTAGTTACGGGCAAAAAACGAT
>JBCDIO010000197.1:0-6516 GCA_038748815.1 Bacteroidota bacterium | reverse complement strand
TTTAATCAATCCATCCAATTAGAATACTCAGATTTGCACATAGGTTTATCGGCCTACTGTTTTATATAATAAAACGTTGTTTTATATTTTGGATAATGATAGATGAAATTTCTTCTTTTTCAAAGAAATTCCATTCTTTTCTTGCCAAAAGATGTATTCAAATACAGGAGTAAAAAAGTATGATATCCGGTACCCCCAAACCACTACCCCCTGAAGCCCCCTTCCTGTAAAGGATTAATAGCAAAGCCCCAAATACCCCCCAATTTTGACCTTATGCTGGCAGCGAAAACCAGACATATTCAAAATTTTGTCTAAGTTTATCCAAACGAGAAAATTAGCCAATGAGAAACCTTCAACTACTTTGCCTAGCCATCCTATTTCCTCTTCTGCTTAGTGCTCAACAAAACCAACCCGGATTCACTCCGGCTACCGAGCGCGTTGCCAGTTACCAGACCCGGGTACAATTGGCTAAAAAGTCCATCCTACGCGATTTATCTTTCCGCTCGATCGGACCGACTGTCATGAGTGGCCGGGTAGTCGATATTGATATTAACCCCACCGATCCCACCGAATTCTTAGTTGCCTACGCAAGCGGTGGTCTTTGGTATACGGAAAATAACGGAACCAGCTTCACCCCTATCTTTGACCAAGAAATGGTGATGACCCTAGGAGATATCCGGGCCGACTGGGAAAACCGAACCATCTGGGCTGGAACCGGAGAAGTAAACTCTTCTCGCTCTTCCTACGCCGGAGTAGGCATGTATTATAGCCCCGACTGGGGCGCCACCTGGCAACATAAGGGCCTGGCCGAAAGCCACCACATCGGTCGCATTCTCACCCACCCAACTGATCCGAACACCCTATGGGTAGCCGTCCTAGGTCACCTATATACCCCTAATAAAGAACGGGGAGTATACCGAAGTAAAGATGCCGGAACAACCTGGGAACGGGTTCTCTTTGTCAATGACAATGCTGGCGCCGTAGACTTGATCCTGGATCCTCAAGACCCCAACATCTTGTATGCCGCTATCTGGGAACGAACCCGCCGCGCTTGGAATTTTGTGGAATCGGGAGAAGGCTCAGCCATTTACCGCTCCACCGACGGTGGAACAAACTGGAATAATATCAGCCCTAAAGGAAGTGGATTTCCAGCCGGAGAAGGGGTTGGTCGAATTGGCCTAGATGCGGTGGTCGTCGACGGAGAGACGGTCATTTACGCTGTTTTGGATAACTACTTCCGACGCGACAAGGAGGAAGAAGAATCACAAGGACTTACCAAGGATGACCTGCGGAACATGAGCCGGGAAGACTTTCTAGCATATGAAGAGAAAGACCTGGAGGACTATCTCAAGCAATACCGGTTCCCTAAGAAATACAACGTACAAAAGGTACGAGAACTTGTTGACTTGAAGGCTATCCAACCCAATGCACTGGTCGAATACGTGGAGGATGCCAACTCGCTCCTTTTCGATACTCCGGTCATTGGAGCGGAGGTCTACCGGTCTAGTGAGAATGCGACTAAATGGACCAAAACCCACGAAGGCTATCTCGACCAGGTATTCAATTCGTACGGCTACTACTTTGGGCAAATCCGAGTGCACCCCCAGAACGATCAATTGGTGTATATCATGGGCGTTCCAGTAGTACGTTCTACCGACGGTGGTGCCAACTGGGAAAATGTGAATAAAGAGAATGTCCACGTGGATCATCACGCGCTATGGCTCAACCCAGCGGATGAAGGACACATCATACTGGGTAACGACGGTGGCATCAATATCTCCTACGACCAAGGGGAGCATTGGATCAAATGTAACAGCCCTGCCGTGGGACAGTTTTACGCAGTAGCGGTCGATGAAGCAAAACCCTACAATGTATACGGTGGTCTGCAGGACAATGGTGTTTGGGTCGCTTCCTCCGAAACAGAGGTGGATCAATCTTGGCACAATTCTGGCCAAAACCCGTACCGGGAAATCATGGGTGGTGATGGAATGCAGATTGCCGTCGACACCCGAGACAATAATATCGTCTATACGGGATATCAATTTGGTAACTACTTCCGGATCAATAAAGCCACCGAACAATTGAAACGGATTACGCCAAAACACGAATTGGGAGACCGTCCACTACGGTGGAACTGGCAAACCCCTGTGCAATTATCCGTTCATAACCAGGATATCCTTTATATGGGTTCCAATAAACTACACCGTTCCTTCAATCAAGGAGATGACTTCGAAGAAATCTCTCCCGACCTCACCAAAGGCGGGAAGAAAGGGGATGTGGCTTTTGGCACCATAACCTCATTCCACGAATCCAACTTTCGTTTTGGATTGATCTACGTTGGTTCTGACGATGGATTAGTGCACGTCACCCAAGATGGTGGAAATACCTGGGCGGATATTAGCTCGGGTCTTCCTACGGATATGTGGATTTCACGGGTGCAGGCCTCCAGCCACAAACAGTCGCGCGTTTATGTGAGCCTCAACGGTTACCGCTGGGACAACTTCGAGACCATGCTGTATGTATCGGAAGATTACGGAAAGAATTGGAATCGACTAGGTAAAGAACTGCCTTTGGAACCCATCAATGTTGTACGGGAAGACCCGGTCAACGAAGAGATCCTCTACGTTGGTACAGACCATGGCCTGTATATTTCGTTTGATCGTGGGGCGACGTTCCACCTATGCAGTGATCTGCCGGCTACCCCGGTACACGACTTAGCCATCCAAAAACGCGAAGGGGAAATCTTGGTTGGAACCCACGGCCGTTCTCTCTATATTGGTGATCTAAAGGAAATTCAACAAATCGACGAGTTGACCTTTACCAAAGCACTTACCAGCTTTGAAGTAGGATCTATGAAATACCGAGGTAGCTGGGGGAACCCTTGGTCTCCTTGGTGGCAGCAGGATGATCCTTCTGCAACTCTACCTCTGTTCTCTAGCCTTTCGGGTAAGGGAACGATGGAAATCAAAACTGCAAAGGGATTAACGATCCAAACGGTAGAAGCCGACATCCACAAAGGCTTAAATTACCCCACCTACAACCTATCGGTTGACAAGGCACAAGCAGAAGCCTACGAAAAAGAATTAAACGCCGATTTGGAAGAAGGTGAGGAAGCAGCCGAATTAGAGGCCGCCGAAAATGGACTCATCTATATTCGTCCGGGTACCTACACGGTCAAACTCAATCTGAACGCCGAAGTCACCGAATGGACCCTTACGATCGAGTAATAAAGTAGAAAACTGCTTCCAATCCATTAAAAGAGGCCAGCCTGAGTATTCGGGCTGGCCTCTTTTAATGTACACGATACCCAGAGTGAATCACTAAAATGACCTTATTAACTCGCTTGATTTTCTTTTCTAGTCAACCCAAACTTAACTTCCCACTTCTTCTAATATTTAACTACTTATTGATCAGCCTTTTAGTTGCCGTCAAAGATCCCTTGACTCAGTGCTAGACTATAAAGGTCAACCTGTAAAAAGACCGTTGGACCACTCCTTTCACTCAGACAGATTTATATTTTAAATAAGGAAGTAAAAACGAATTCTATTTCTAATATCTGCAATTCAACCTACTATTCTTATGAAATCGATTCTTAAAACGCTCCAACTATGTCTCTTACTTTCCTTTGTACTTAGCTGTACTAAAGAAGAAATGCCTACTCAAGAGGCGGCTCCCTTAGAAGAACAGCCTTTTGTCGAACAACAAAAATTAGGGGGAAAGGAACCAGTTCTAAGCCTTAGCAGTAATGTGCAAATCACCAATCACTTCGAAAACTGGCTAAATAATAATGGCTACGGCAGTTTCGACTTTGCTGGTGATCCGGGAGAAAGTTTTGGCGGTAAGACTTCAAATAGCACTCCTGTCACCAAGCATCCCGTTATTTTCATTCATGGCAATGGGGACAAAGCAACCAGTTGGGAAGATTCTTACGACTACTTCATTAGCCAGGGATACACCAACGCGGAGCTGTACGCAATGACGTGGGGACCGGCTAATCCTTTACTGGCGAGCAGCCAATACCATAGCCAAGCTTACTTAAGTCGAGTGCGCTCTTTTATTCAAGCCGTAAAGGCTTATACCGGAGCGACCGAAGTAGATGTTATCGGTCATTCTATGGGAGTAACCTTGGGACGTAAAGCGATCCAGGGCGGTACCGCCTATGATGCAGCCGTGGGCGGGAATTATAACCTAGGCAGTTCGCTCAATTATATTGATGCTTTTGTGGGAATTGCGGGTGCTAATCGAGGGTTGGTTAGTTGTTACTACGCTCCTGGTACTGCCACTTGCGATGATCGCAATGGATTTTACCCAGGGTACTTGTTCTGGGGATCAGGCCCTTTCGGAGTATCTGATTTATTGGACGACCTTAATAGTAACCCTGGGGTAGAGGCGGATTATGTCTACTCGATCTGGTCTTCTTCCGATCAAATCGTTGGTTACGGCTGCTACGTGTACGGGCAGATCACCTGTCGGATTCCCGGACAGGACGGAGAAAAGAAATTCTCTACCTATGGACACTTTGGTGTACGTGATTTATCTGGGTACAACCAATTAAGAATGGTTCGCGACCACGCTACGAACTGAGAAACAACGATCCAACGAATTATACCTGGCCGGAAAGGGCTTTATTACGGGCTCTTTTCCGGTCACTTTCGGTAAGAATGGTCTTGCGTAAGCGCAAAGAATCCGGTGTAACTTCTACGTATTCGTCTTCTTGGATATATTCCAAAGCCTCCTCGAGCGAGAAACGTACTGGCGGTACCAGTTTGGTCTTGTCATCAGCCCCCGCCGAACGCATATTAGTCAGTTTCTTTGTCTTGATCAAGTTGACCACGAGGTCTCCAGGGCGGCTGTTCTCTCCAACTACCTGCCCTTCGTAAATATCTTCATTGGCACCAATGAAAAATTTACCGCGTTCTTGTAAGTTGAAAATACTGTAAGGGATCGATTTCCCTGTTTCCATACTGATTAAGGAACCATTGATACGACCGGGAATATCTCCTTTGTGAGCCTGAAACTCTTTGAACCGGTGAGTAACGATTGCCTCTCCAGCGGTAGTAGTAAGCAGGATATTCCGCAAGCCAATCAAACCGCGGGAAGGAATCTCAAATTCTAATCGAGAACGTTCTCCTTTACTTTCCATGGAGAGCATTATTCCTTTGCGGCGGGTAACTAGCTCGATAGCCTTACCAGACATTTCATCGGGTAGGTCGATGGTTAACTCTTCAACGGGTTCGCTTTTCACACCATCGATCTCCTTAATAATCACCTGAGGCTGGCCGATTTGTAATTCGTACCCTTCCCGACGCATCGTTTCGATTAAAACCGAAAGGTGAAGGACCCCTCGACCGAATACTCGCCAGGCATCAGCTTTCTCGGTTGCCTCCACTCGCAGTGCTAAGTTCTTTTCCAACTCTTTCTCAAAGCGATCCCGCAAGTGGCGGGAGGTTACGTACTTACCTTCTTTGCCAAAGAAAGGAGAATCATTGATTGTAAATAGCATACTCATGGTAGGCTCATCGATTCGAATCGGAGGTAAGGCATCTGGGTTTTCAATATCGGAAACGGTATCCCCAATTTCAAAGCCTTCTATTCCGACCAGGGCAGCAATGTCACCCGCTACGATCTCTTTTACTTCGGTTCGTCCCAACCCTTCGAAGCTATACAGACCCCGAAGACGCATCTTTTGCTGGGTGCCATCCCGTTTAATCAGAGCGACCTCCTTATTGTGTTGCATTGATCCACGGAAGACGCGACCAATCGCGATTCGGCCCAAATAATTAGAGTAATCCAGCGAGGTGATTTGCATTTGCAGAGTTCCTTCTGGCACTTCTGGCTCTGGAACGTATTCGATGATCTGATCTAACAGGTAGGTAATATCAGCGGTAGGCTCTGCCCAGTCTGGCCCCATCCATCCCATTTTGGCGGAGCCATAGACGGTTGGGAAGTCGAGCTGTTCTTCGGTGGCATCTAAGTTAAACATTAGATCAAAGACTGCTTCCTGTACTTCTTCCGGCGTACAGTTTTCTTTGTCCACCTTATTAACAACAACAATTGGCTTTAAACCAATGGCCAATGCTTTGGATAGGACAAATCGCGTTTGTGGCATCGGTCCTTCAAAGGCATCTACTAACAGTAGCACTCCATCCGCCATGTTCAACACCCGCTCTACTTCCCCTCCGAAGTCGCTGTGACCGGGAGTGTCAATGATGTTAATCTTAACATCTTTATAGCGAATAGACACGTTCTTAGAAAGAATGGTAATACCCCGTTCCCGCTCCAGGTCATTGCTGTCCATAATGAGTTCTCCGGGCTTTTCGTGGTCTTGAAATAATTGACCAGCCAGGGGCATTTTATCAACCAAGGTCGTTTTACCGTGGTCTACGTGAGCAATGATGGCAATGTTACGAATGGACTGCATGCGACTTATCGTTATAGTAGATCTGAATGACTTTAGCTTAAAATCGCCGCAAAAGTAAGTAAAAAAAGGATGCAGGGTTGAAATATATTCACAAT
>JBCDIO010000196.1:0-6576 GCA_038748815.1 Bacteroidota bacterium | reverse complement strand
GTCCTTCGATCTTGAGTTGAAAGACTGCGAAAGCCATCAACAGTATCATGACCTGCGAAAGAATAAACTCTGCGGAGAAAACCATGGCAACGATCCATAGTAAAAGCAGGGTCACAGATTGGGCTTTGTAGGAGAGTAAAAGCTTCACATTCAACCAATTTAGATCGATCAGATCCGAAATAAGGACACTTTTTTGCGTTTTGCTCTAATTCCTATTTCTCTTCCAAAAGAGATTCAAAGGTATTTTAGGGGCGTAAAGATAAACGCAATTTAAATTGTCTGTACTTCTGATCTACGCAAGGAAAAAGAATTTGCAAGCTAATCACCCAAAGGGGCGAGAAGTAGATCTGCATTGTGCGTAAGAACTGTCTATAGACTCCGAAGCAATCTCTTTAAAACCTGGTTGATGAAGTCGGAAAACGCCTGGTTAAGGATCCGTTTTTCATCTTGTTTAAAAGCCCTTTTGGATTCCAAAAGCCAAAAGTAGCCATCAAAAATACGCCCTTCAAATACCTATTTTTGCCTATTGCCGTTCCCATTCGCTTAAGGCTGCTATAAAGGCATCGACGACGAATTTCAGCGGTTTTTCGTTCTTCGTTTTGAGCACCCCGACTGGGTTTGACATTAATCAACCTAGGCGGAACTTTAATCGTAACGAGAAAGTTGTGTAGATATTGCCTTTTTTCACAATTAGGATATCCGGGCACTTCCTATTCCCTAGCTGGTTATTCGCTGGCAAAATAGTACCTTTGTGCAGCAAAAAATTACGTCCATGGCAACGATCAAAGAATAGAAAGTGGATTTTGATTCTCTGATCGCCAAATTTAGAATTCCATATGGCATCCGATATTTTCCAGAAGGTGCAAGACCTGATCGAAGAAATTAAGACTTCTGCGCCAAATAGCCAGGAGGAGATCGAACAGTTTCGCATTCGGTATTTAGGTAGCAAAAACATTCTCAAACCCTTGTTTGGGGAAATAAAAAGCATTGCTAACGAGCGCAAAAAAGAGTTTGGGCAATTGATCAATGCTGCCCGGCAAACGGCAGAAGGAAAATTCGGCGAGCTTAAAGCGCGGATCGAACAACAAGCGGAAGAAGCCGCCTACGAAGGAATTGATTTGAGTGCACCGGCGGACCCGCTACCTGTGGGTAGTCGTCATCCGGTAAGTGTAGTCATGAATGGTATCATTGATATTTTCCAGCGGATGGGATTCGTGGTTGCCGAGGAGCGGGAGATCGAGGACGACTGGCACAACTTTACGGCGATGAATACCCCGGAAGATCACCCCGCTCGGGACATGCAGGATACGTACTATCTGATGAACAGCACGGAAATGCTGCTCCGTACCCATACCTCTTCGGTACAGGCTCGGGTGATGACGACTCAAAAACCACCCATCCGGATTATCGCACCGGGTCGGGTATACCGAAATGAAACCATTTCGGCTCGTTCGCATTGCCAGTTTCACCAAGTAGAGGGTCTCTACATTGACGAGGGCGTTTCTTTTGCCGATATGAAGCAAACGCTTCTGCATTTTGCTCGGGAGATGTACGGTCCTGACACTAGAATTCGCCTTCGCCCTTCCTACTTTCCCTTTACCGAACCTTCGGCTGAAATGGATGTTTACTGGGGGTTAAAAGATGAGGTAGACTACCGGATCACCAAGGGAACCGGTTGGTTAGAAATTCTGGGCTGCGGTATGGTAGACCCACAAGTATTAGAAAATTGCGGCATCGATTCCACCAAATACACAGGATTTGCCTTCGGTATGGGAATTGAGCGGCAGGCTATGTTAAAATACCGGATCAGTGATATTCGGTTATTGTTTGAAAATGATGTGCGGTTCCTACAGCAGTTTAGTTCCGCCCGCTAAAGTATAGCTCATATGAAACCCGGCATCCCCAAGGGTACCCGTGACTTTGGCCCCGCCGAAGTACGAAAACGTGATTTTATTTTCACCCAGATCCGGGAGGTCTTCGTGCAATACGGTTACCAACCCATCCAGACGCCAGCGATGGAAAACCTGAGCACCCTAACCGGTAAGTACGGCGACGAGGGAGACAAACTCCTTTTCAAAGTACTCAACAACGGTGACTTCCTATCCAAAGCAAACGCGGAAGCACTGGAGGCTCGTGATTCCAGTAAGCTCATCTCTTCGATTGCTAAGCGAGGGATGCGATATGACCTAACCGTACCTTTCGCTCGGTACGTCGTCATGCACCAAAACGATATTGTATTTCCTTTCAAGCGGTACCAAATCCAACCGGTTTGGCGGGCTGATCGTCCCCAGAAAGGACGGTACCAAGAGTTTTACCAATGTGATGCGGATGTGGTGGGTTCTAATAGCCTCATGCTAGAGGCAGAGCTTATGCAGATCTACGATCAAGCCTTTGCACGATTAGGAGTGCCCGCAAATATCAAGATCAACAACCGTAAAGTCTTATATGGAATGGCAGAAGCTGCTGGCATTGCCGAGCAGTTTATGGCTATGACCGTCGCGATTGATAAGCTAGACAAAATTGGCGCAGGAGGCGTACAAAACGAAATGGCCCAGCAAGGCATTCCGGACGCGGCAATTAGCCAAATCTTGCAAATGCTAGAGACGAAAGAGTTAGACAGGCTCGCCAACTTACTGGCCAACAGCCCTACCGGAATGATGGGTATCGAAGAGCTCAGAACGGTTAACCGATATCTTTCTTCCTATACCTTTAGCAACGAATTGACTTTCGATCCTACCCTGGCCCGAGGATTGTCCTACTATACCGGATGCATATTTGAGGTGGCGGCAATCGGCGTACAAATGGGGAGCATTGGTGGTGGTGGACGCTACGATGATCTAACGAGTAATTTTGGGTTGAAGAATGTTTCTGGCGTGGGTATTTCTTTTGGAGCCGCACGGATTTTTGATGTGATGGAAGAATTACAATTATTTCCCGAAGCTATTCAGGAACCATTACAAGTGGTTTTGATCGCCTTTGATGAGGCCTCACATCGTTTTGCTTTCGAGCAGCTTGGCAAATTACGCGCAGCGGGTATCAATGCTGAATTGTATCCAGAACCGGCTAAGCTCAAGAAGCAAATGAAATACGCCAATGCCCGATCAGCACCCTACGCGGCCTTGGTTGGTACCGAGGAGGTAGCGGCCGAACAACTCTCTTTAAAGAATATGGAGAGTGGTGAGCAAGAAAAGCTTTCTGTAAACCAAGTCATTGAACGGTTACAAGCAAAGACATGATGTCATCAATCGACTCACATACCCGGTCTTTAAAGACCATTCAAAAGGCCCTCGACGAGGGCCTTTTGTCTCTAGTGCAACTAGTAGATTACTACCTGGAGCAAATTGAAAAGACTCAATCTTTCAATATTTACGTGGAGGTTTTCACGGCAGCAGCCAGGAAGCGCGCTATCGTACTCAGTCGGAAACCGGTAGACCAACGGGGAAGGTTGTTTGGAGCCATTGTCTCCATTAAAGATGTTCTATGCCTAGAAGGACACACCGTTACGGCGGGTTCTAAAATGTTAGATGGTTTTTCTTCCCTCTACACTGCCACCGCTCTACAACGACTATTAGACGAAGACGCCATCTTCATTGGCCGAACCAACTGCGATGAGTTTGCAATGGGTTCCACCAATGAAACATCCTTTTACGGGCCAACCAAGAATGGCCAGGATCCTGACAAGGTGCCCGGAGGGTCATCCGGAGGCTCCGCCGTTAGTGTACAGCTAAATACCTGCTTGCTAGCCGTAGGAAGTGACACAGGAGGCTCCGTACGACAGCCGGCGGCACTATGTGGGGTGTACGGACTCAAGCCAACCTACGGGCGGGTATCACGCCATGGACTCATTGCCTATGCCTCTTCCTTTGATCAGATTGGCCTCTTGGGTAATGATCTTGCCGATATCGCTTTGGCCCTGGAAATCATGGCCGGCTCCGATCAATACGATGCTACCCTGAGCGAACGAGTCGTCCCCTCCTATGTAAGCCAATTAGAACAATCAGATGTGCAACGGATTGGCTATTTTCCGGCTACCCTCAACCATCCTAGCTTGGAAGATCCTATAAAAGCCACCGTGGAGAAAGCCCTAGAAAAGGCTGCTAATAATGGAATCGAAATCGTAGAATGTGACTTTCCCTGGCTTGACTACCTCGTTCCAGCCTACTATATATTGACTACAGCCGAAGCATCCTCGAATTTGTCGCGCTTTGATGGAGTCCGATACGGTCACCGGTCTGCCCAAGCGGCGAATGTGGATGAAGTGATTCGAAGATCCCGCACAGAAGGATTCGGAGAGGAAGTTAAAAAGCGGATCATGTTGGGAACCTTTGTGCTTAGTTCGGGATATTATGATGCCTACTACGATAAGGCCCTACGGGTACGTCGTTTATTGGTGGAAACGATGAATCAACTTTTTACAGACGTTGATGTTCTTCTCATGCCAACGACTACGCGCACAGCCTGGCCGTTGGGTGAATCGTTGCAAGATCCGGTAGAAATGTATTTGTCGGATATATATACTGTTCTTTCCAACTTGACGGGTACTCCCGGCTTAACCATTCCGGTCAAAAGCCGCAAAAATCCAACACTATCCGTTGGTTTACAGATACTTGGACCAAAATTTAGCGAAGCCCGCTTAATGTCGTTTGGACAGCAATTGGGGAAAATACTCGGCTAATTTTGGCATATGTTAGCCCTCAGACTAGGGGGGAACGGAAACGTATTAAAACCTTGTTAAAGGTTTGGCAGCATACAATTCTACCGCTATTTCGACTTGTTTTGTAGGTTAGTCTAGGAATATATTCGTATTGCAAATATCAAGAGCACGTGTAGAAGTCTAATAACTTCGTAACAAGCCCTAAGAGAATTACTACATCGAGTGTTTTTTGTAGTCCACCGGCACATAAGAAATGGATTCATTCTGCTAATAACTGAAAAGTCAGTTTACCAAAAAAAGGCGGCATAGGATCATATACATACAGGACGCTAAGCACTCTACCGGCTTTCCTCCATTAACCACATTACTAGAGCATAACACCCTGCACTATTTGGCTTACCCAAATAGAGTAGTCGTTTTTGCCTGGTCACCAGGAGCTATTTGCAATGAGCAATAATTTGGGACAGAGGAGTCGGAAATATTTGTTTTCTTTGGAGGATTCATGGATCACCATTTCCTCCGAAGGCCTACTAAAGGATCCCAGCATACTTAAAAATGAAAAAAAACGAACATGTCCACCGTAGAACAATGTGAACGGTTTTTTCGGGGAGTTATTCAATGGAGCCTAGTGCTCCTTCTTTCAGCCCTAAGTGCAAACAGTTGGGCGGCCGAACCAAGTGGCCCTCCAGCCTTTGACGAAGAAGAAGTCAAGGCCCGTTTAGCTGAAATGCCTTGCTTAGTCAAACCTAACTTTGATGCGACGGTACGCAGCTATCTGATGGGCTATTTGGTACGCAGTCGTTCTCGAACTGAGCGAATTTTGGGCCGATCTGTCCTATACTTTCCTGTCTTTGAAGAGTATCTAAAGCAACACGACCTGCCGGAGGGATTGAAATTCTTACCCGTTGTTGAGTCTGCGCTGAACCCGCTTGCAGTATCGCGCGTTGGTGCCCGCGGCCTCTGGCAGTTTATGCCAGAAACCGGCAAAGGGTATAATCTGAAGATCAATCGAAGTATTGATGAGCGTTCGGACCCACATAAGGCCACCGAAGCAGCTATGAAGTACCTAGGTCGAGCACACGACCGATTTGACTCCTGGGAGTTAGCATTGGCTTCCTACAATGCTGGTGGTGGCCGCGTTAGCCGAGCGGTAAAACGGGCTCGAAGTAAACGTTTTTCTCGCGTGAAACGATACCTACCCCGCGAAACCCGCAATTACGTTCCCGCTTTTATCGCCGCTTCCTACCTCATGCAGTACTACCACCTACATGATATGAAGCCCCAGTACCCAACCCTGGATAAGCAGATCACTGAAACACTGGTTATTTTTCAGCCGCTTTCTTTTTATCGCTTATCCCAAATGACCGGTATTGACCTGGAAGTCATCGAGGCCCTGAATCCTGCTTATAAGAGCGGTTTTATTCCCGCAAGTTCAAAAGGGAATTACCTGGTTTTACCGAGAAGGGTAATGCTCACCTTAAAAGAATATATGCGAGTCGATCAATCCGACTTGGAGAATCGCTTCCTAGCCGGAGAGTCCTTGTTACAATTCCTTCCATCCCGTTCGGTAGATGATCCAGATTATTACCGGGGTGTCTACCAAGTACAGCTAAATGATCGACTCGAACAGATTGCCAATTTGTTTGGGGTTTCGGTGCATCACTTAATAGCGTGGAATAGCTTGGAAACAGGTCAATTAGAGCCAGGCCAGGAACTATTCGTTTATCAACCGAAGGAATACATTGGTTATCAGTTAGATGTTATGGAGGTAGTAGAGCTCCTACCAAGTAAAGAGATTTATCCCGTTTACATACCATCGTCTTCTTTGAAGCTAGAATTTTCGGGGACTACCCAACAGCGTGGTAAATTCCTATACTTCACTCCAATGGTGGCTATGCCACTCACCGCAGTGGCAGAACAGT
>JBCDIO010000195.1:0-6586 GCA_038748815.1 Bacteroidota bacterium | reverse complement strand
TGGGTTTGTGGTTGTGGAGGTTTAGCAGAAACAGCCGGTGATCCGTACCGCCACCTTTCGGATAAGTCATTGAATGCTTGGAAGATCGAACGCTGGCTCATTCACACGGTACTCGTTTTGGCCGTAATCATGACCGTAGCGGTGATCTATTCCTTTCTGTACAATGAAGGAGGCCAACTATTAATTAGTAAGCAGATCTTTGGCTGGGGCACCATTGCCTTTTTAGGCACCCTATCTACCCTTGCTGCTATCAACTATAAAAAATGGTTCCCAGGTAAAAATCGGCTCGTGTTGTATCTGGCCGTGGGGATCATGGCCATCATTGCCGCTTTGGTTGGGTACGCTATGGGATCCGGCTCTAGTAACGTTTTCTTCGTTGATAGTTACCCACTGCGCAAGTGGTACGGCTTCTTTGTGGGAGCGGCCTTTAGTGGAGTAATTGGAGTAGGATTTTACCCGCTTCTAGGAAGTCGGGTGTGGTGCCGTTTTGGTTGCCCAATGGCGGCAATCTTGGGAATTCAACAGCGGTTCTTCTCGCGCTTCCGGATTACCGCCAATGGTAGCCAGTGTATCTCTTGCGGAAACTGTTCCACCTACTGCGAAATGGGGATCGACGTGCGTTCTTACGCTCAGAAAGGCCAGAATATCGTACGCGCTTCCTGTGTCGGCTGCGGTATCTGCGCGGCGGTATGCCCTCGGGGCGTACTGCGTTTGGAAGGTGGACCCGAAATTAGCCAGCGGACCGAGGAACTACGGTCTATCCACATTAGTGCCGATGAGGTGAAGTTGATGATGTAAGAATAATTAGCAGGATTAGCCGCTAGACATTCTCCAATAAAAAGAGGCTGTCTCCGAACATTGGGAGATAGCCTCTTTTTTTGATATGCATTCTGCCTTAACAACAAGCCACCCGTGCCCGTTGCAGCTGATAAAACCGCTGGCCCACGGGTAGCGATAGCAAAAGATGCAATAAGGCCAACACCACCGCCCCGGGAATAATATTCATGCCCACCCACTGTACGGTAGGTAAAAAGCTCGAAGACAGAAAGGCTTCCGAATAGCTCCAGGCTCCACCCGTACCTTCTAAGCGAGTGGCCACCACCAAGATGATGGCCGCGAAGTGTAGGCTGTTCGCAAAGAGATGCAACACATACTCCCAGGAGGGGAGTCCACCCATGAATTGCCGGCTGTCTTTCTCCGAAAGAGCATCCATCCCTAGCACGAGCAAATCTAAAGCGACTAGCCCTAGGCCTAGTCGAAAACTACAGACATCCGTTTGTACGAACAACAGAAATACGATGAGGGGAAAAAGAATAGCCCGAGCCGTATGGGTCTAATGCTCAAAACGGCTCTCTGCATGGGTAAATAATTCGTATTTCCAGAGGTGGAGATAGGCGCCATCGTAGGTAGCTAAATGCATAAACAAAACTAGACAAGCCAATGCTAGCAAAAATAGAATATCCATATTGAAGCTATTTAGGTAGAGAGAATTTCATCTCTCCACATTCCTTCTTTTTGAAGGCGTGAAAAAATAAGTGCAGACCCTCTACGGAGGTAGAGGTCTCTTTTTTCCCAAACTTCAAGGTTGGCTAGCGAAAATCAATCTCGGTATTGTCTCCAATGTTGAGGCTCTGACGTAGCCCCGTAATAGCTGTATCATTACCAATAATGGAGTTTTGCAATACCGCCTCTCGGATCGAAGCATAGTTTCCGAGGATAGAGTTTTTAACAATGGCCGACTCCAAAACGGCATGATTGCCGATGGTCACGTGTGGTCCTACGATCGAATTCGAAATCCGACAGCCTTCGCCAATGCTGACCGGATGAATAATGATCGTATTATCGTAGTTCGGAAGATCATTTGAGGCGTACCCTTCCTTATCGAGTAATAAGGAATTCGTCTGTAGCAGAATGTCCTTTTTACCGCAATCAAACCAGCTATTGACCCTGGCGGTGCGGAATTTATGCCCATTCTCAATCATCCGCATCAAACCATCTGTCAGCGGAAATTCTCCATCGTTCCGCAGGTTATTGCGAATGTTATAGTCGAGCCCCTGAATCAACTGCTGGGGATCTTTGATTTTATAAAACCCAACGATGGCCATATTGGACATTGGAATATTGGGCTTTTCAACTACCCGCTTGATCAAACCATCGGTACCGAATTCAACCACCCCAAAATCACGAGGATTATCGACCCGCTGTACTGCAATACAGCTTTCTTCGCTGTTCATTACTTCCTGAAAGTCGATATCGATGATGGTATCCCCAAAAAAGATAAAAATCTCCTCGGTGTCCTGAATAAATTCCTTCGCCGACCAGATGGCATGTCCGGAGCCTTCCCGATTCTCCTGGGTCACAAACTCCATATTAATGTCAGGATAGGCTTGCTCTAGAAAGTTTCGGATCTTTTCACCTAAGTACCCAATGACAAAGACAAAATCCCGAATACCCAGACGCGATAATTGGTCAATGATGAAACAAATGATGGGCTTACCCGCCACTGGGATCAGTGGCTTAGGTTGGGTATAGGTGAGCGGCCTTAAATTAGTACCGGCTCCAGCGACAGGAATAATGGCTTTCATTCAATATGGATCACTTACAAGGGGTTCATCGCAAGATAAATAAAATTTGATCTCGACTCGGATTATTCGGGCTACTTGGAGAAGGCTGTAAAGATAATTGAGTCATTCTTGAGCTTCTTTCCTCCTTTTTTAGACCGTTGAAGGCTAGATTGACTCCCTTCTAAGATTATTAGAGAGCCGTACATGCCACTTAAATCTTACAGAACACGAACAAGACAGAAACCAAAAATGGGCCAACTTTGCGCCTCCTTCTTACCACGCATACTCAGAAAAGAGGCTGTTCCTGTACGAAGGAACAGCCTCACTTTATAAGCCAAAATTTGAAGTATGTGTAACCTAGCTGGTCTTCCCCTCTTTCGGCGTAAACCAGTAATATAGAATCGGGACTAACAGCAGTACGAAGGTGGTCGAAGTCAATAAACCACCAATAATCGTCCAGCCCATGGGGGCCCAAAGAGAACCTCCGTTTAGGGTCAATGGTAATAGTCCCAGAATAGTCGTTAGCGTAGTCATAACGATCGGAATAAAACGCACCTCGCCCGCTTCGCGGGCCGCTTCTTCGACCGTAGCTCCTTCTTCGCGCGCTTTGTTGGCAAAATCCACTAAAACAATGGAATTATTAATCGCAATACCGATCAGACTCGTCAATCCCACAAAAGCCGTGAACGAGAAGTTGATCCCCGTAATTAATAGCGCTAGAATAGACCCAATGATCGCCAAAGGCAACGCCGAGAAAATGATCATCGGTTGGGAGAAGGATTTAAACTGCACCACCAAAACGACCAAGATCAAAAAGAGGGCCGTTATGGAGGCTGCACCTAAGCCTCCGAAAGAGTTGTTCCGGTTTTCCAAATCCCCTTTAAACTCGTAGCGGTAGCCGTCTTGCCAAGTCATCGCCTCTAAGCCGGCTTCCACTTCTCCAATTACTTCATCCAAGGTGTAGCCTTTATCCAAATCAGCCAAAACAGTTGTCGTCCGCTCCATATCTAGATGGGTGATTCGACTGGGAGCCTCTTTAAACTCAATATTCGCCAACTGCTGCAGGGGTATAAAGCGACCACTTAAACTCTGGACTTTAATCTTATCAAAATCGGTCAGCTGAAAATCTTCTCCTCCTTCGTAACGCATGACAATGTTGTAATCATTGGCCTCTTCATCACGAAAAGTGCCTACCGCCTGTCCGTTTACGAAAGTGCGGATCGTTTGATCAATCTGATAAATCGGCACCCCAAACATCATGGCTTTATCCCGATGAATATTAAAGTATAAGTCCGTACTGCGGGTACTGGTCGGATTATTGACATTGATGGCACCGGTGGCGTTCAAGCATATTTGCTCGACTTCACGGGCGTATTCCTCAAGGATATCCAAATCATCACCAAAGATCTTGATGGCCACCGGTGCTTCGGAAGGTGGTCCCTGCACAAACTCTTTCACATCAATTCGAGCATCTGCATAATCTTTAAAGGTGGCTCGAAGCTCATCCAGCAGCGCATAAAAATCAGAGACCTTATATTCTTTCAAAACCACAAACAGTTCTCCGTATGAATTCGAGTAATTGACCGAAGCTACATTGTAGTAAATCCGTGGATTACCGTGCCCAACATTGGTTGCGTAATAGGAGACTTCATTTTTCTCCGCTAATACCGATTCGATATACTCGAGGGTTTTTCCCGTAGCGTCCAGGTTGGTACCATTGGGTAGGGTAAAGGTGATCCGAAACTGTGGTTTTTCAGCCTTTGGAAAGAAGCTCAGCCCCACCAAAGGAGCTAAGGCCAAGGCACCAACTAGGCTCAGAACTGCTCCAGAAACCACTATCCATTTATTGCGGAAGGCCCAACTTAAAACCCGTCGGTAGGGCCCTTTCACAAAATTGCTTACGGTACGGAAAGCGACCGTATACTTTTGGCTGGATTCTGAATTCAGGATTCTGGCCGCCAATAAAGGCGTAAGTGTCACTGCAATAAGCAAGGATGCCACGAGCGTAGCGATGACGGTAACTGGTAGTGCCTTAATAAACTCCCCGGTTTCATCCGGAATGGAGATAATCGGAATAAAAGCCAATACTGTGGTGAGCGTAGCACTCGTAATGGGCGCAATAAGTTGCTGGGTTCCCGCGATGGCAGCTTCTGCTGGGGTTTTTCCCATGCGCAGAAATCGTTCGATATTTTCCAGAATGGCAATGGAATTATCCACTAATAAACCCAGAGCTACGACCAAGCCAGCAATGGAAATCTGCTGCAAGGCAAAGCCCGCGCCATCTACTACATACAAGCCGATCAGAATGGAAAAGGGGATCGCCAGCATCACCAAAGCGGCGGAGCGGTATCCTAGAACTAGAAGAATAATCAGTCCAACCAACAGGATACCCTGAACTAGGTTTGCCAGGAAGCCACTCACCCGTTCTTCTACGCCCGCCGACTGATCAAAAACGTAATGAATCGACATATTCTGGGGTAGGGCGTAGGTCGCAATTTTTTCTTTAATTGGTTCGGCGACATCAAAGATATTATAGCCTTCCTTTTGCTGTACAGTCAAATACATACCTGGCTTTCCATTGTAGGAGGCGCGCCAGCGCACATCTTCTTCGGTAAACTGAACAGTCGCAATATTCTTCAAGTAAACCAAAGTGCCATTGACTGAACCAACTACCGTATTCCGGATCTGCTCTAACTCATCGTACGAACCGGAGGTCTTGATATTGAAAAGCTTATTCGACACCTTTATCGCTCCCCCCGGAATATTCGCGTTATTACTTTGAATGGCTTGGCTGACTTGATCGATGGAGATATTCATCTCTGCCATTTTGATCGGATCCATGCCAATACGCACCTCCGTTTCTGGGTAGGCTAATAATTCTACCTTACGAATGCCGTCGATGGGTTCTAGTCGTTGCTTAATCTGTTCTGCTTCTCGGTGCAGCTGTTCAGAAGTAGCGGTCTCCGAAATGAGGGCTAGCTGCATAATTGCCACTGAAGAGGTAGAGAATTGGAATACGTCTTGGTCGTATAAGCCAGGTGGCAAGTCGTCTTGCACTTCATTCAGTTTCCGTTGGACTTCCTCCAGTTTTTGCTCAGGGTCTACCCCCGTTAAAAACTCCACTTCGGTGATTCCGACACCATCCCGAATAGTCGAGATGATGCTTTCAATGTCATCTAATTCGTTAATCGCTTCTTCGATTGGATCAATGACTTGGCTCTCGATGTCACCGGGATTTGCCCCCGGATAGATGTTGACAGCGACGACCGTAGGAATATCAACTACGGGGTCTTCGAGTTGGGGCATCGATAAGAAGGCGTTGACCCCAAGTGCTAACAGTAACACCGCTAAAAGAGCCGTGATTTGCGCGTTTTTTATAGATAATGCTGGAATGTTCATTCGATAATTTTTTGGGTCTGATCTATTTCTGAACTAAGACGGGTTCCTGATCAGACAAATACCCGGCCCCCCGAACAATGACTTCTTCTCCGGCTTGCAGTCCTCCGTTAACTAGAATATGGTCTTGGGCTAGCTTATAAATCTGGATCGATCTTTTCAGTGCCTTCCCATTCTGATGTACATACACAGTACCTTCAATACCATTCGCTACTAGGAGGGCATCGACTGGTATTTTAAGTAAGTCTTGGCTTTCTTGACCCGCAATTTCAACGCTGGCAATAAATCCGGAGAGAAGTTTCTGAGGAGCGGCATCCAAGGAAATTTCTACTTCGTAAGTTCCGGTGTAAGGATCAGCGAAACTAGCTACCTCACTCACCTTGCCCGTAAATTTCTTACCTGGATACGCATCAAAAGAGAGGGTAGCCGGATCTCCTAATCCCAGGTGCACTACCTCTTTATCGGCTACAAACACCTTTACTACCTTTGCTTGATCTTGGGTTCCAAACAAGACAATCGGAGTTCCGGGCCCTACAAGCTCACTGCCTTCGGCTAGTTTTTTGAGAATGGTACCACGGGTTGGAGCTTGTAGGGCCCGGAACTCCGATTGTCTTGTTTGGAACCCA
>JBCDIO010000194.1:0-6589 GCA_038748815.1 Bacteroidota bacterium | reverse complement strand
GTTTCTAGGCCCAGACCCACCCGGTCGGTAAAATTGAGGGCATCGAGACTGGTCGCGTACATACTAGGAATATCCCAAAAGTAGCGGGGGCCAGTATATTGTGCAAAAGCGGAAGTGGATGCTAGAATGCTAAGTCCCAGCAAAGCACATTTGAGGAAAGGCTTCATTTTGTCTAGTTTTTAGTTTGTATCCAGTAGATACACGCAAAGCAAGAAATGTTGCTTTTGGCATATGAACGGAATGGATAGAAGGAAAGAAGAAAGCCCTTTTCCGACGAACGAAAAAGGGCTTATAATAAAGGTGATTTCTTTACTTATTGTACTTCTTCTTTCGTTTCCTCCGGGGCTGTTTCAGCGGCTGGTGCTGCTTGGGCTACCAAGTTGATTTGCAGACCGATTTGGTCGTTAATCATCTTGTCTTTAACCGTTCCCAAAGCACCGGATAGAAACATTACGCCCCACTCCGTACGGTCAATAGTGAAAGAAGGAGTCATTGCTTTCACAGAGCCATTGTCCATGCTAATCATAGCCGGAATTTGGATGCTCTTAGTGCTATCTTTCATCATAAGGTTCCCAGAAATTACATAGTTCGCTGTGCTATCCGACGTAGTTGGCGTCACACTTGCAATTGTGAATTTTGCTTCTGGGTATTTTTCTACTTCGAAGAAGTCTCCACTTTTTAGGTGACCTTCTAGGTTTGCTCGGTATTCGGCATCTGGAATATCCGTATTGGCGATACTGTTCATGTCAATGACAAACTCACCACCAGTGATGGTTGATCCATCGTGCATCAATTTTCCAGACTTAATCATGATGGTGCCTTCGTGGCGATCACCTAGTGGCTTGGTACCAACCCAGTTGATCATAGATGCGTCCGTATTAACCATTACCTCCGCGCCGGCAGTAGCTTCGGTATTGATTTCTTCTGCTTCTCCTGCTTCTACCTTAGTACCTTCTGGGGCACTATTACAAGAAAAAACAAAGAAGGCTAAGGCTAGTGCAAAAAGGGATTGAAGTTTCATAAAAGGGTGTTTGATAAGAGTTAGTGTGATAACTCCTAAATGAGGTCCGCACCCAAAATGTTTACATTCTCATGAAAAAACTTGTATAAAAAGTTAAATCATTAGGCTCTAACAGCTTGCTTCTGGGGTAGAAGCAGCAAGTAAAGGGAGCATTCCAGTCTTAAAACAGGATTTATTCAGCAGCGTATCGGCTCTGATAAGCACCGGGTGATAGCTCATGGACCTTCTTGAAGACCCGGTTGAAGTAGGAAATACTATTGAATCCACACTCAATAGATACCTGATGAACCACCGCTTTCGGATCTTGTAAAAGAGTACTGGCTAAGCGAATCCGTTCGTGATTGATGAATTCCACCGGTGAGATGCCAAACTCGGTTTTGAAGACTTTGTAGAAGTTGGATTCGCTCATATAAGCCTTGCTACTTAGTTCCTTTATCGTCAATTTTTCGCGAATGTGCTCCCGAATGTAGTTCACAATAAAAGCCAGTCGATGATTGTTGCTGTTACTCTTAGCTAAGGTGAGAATACTTTGCTGGGATTCTGATTTGAGCATGCGGATGAGCAGTTCTCGAAGCATCATTTGCACAAATAAATCCTTGGATTCGTGGTCTTCAATGATTAGAAATATCAGCCGCTGAATAATTTGGTTGATCGCTGCATTATCAAAAAATGGGGTTTGTTGACCAAAGAAGGACCACTCACCACCATCTATTTTGGGATGATGTTCCTTCATATACCAGATGACTTCCTGTAGTTGTTGCTCATCAATAGCTAAGGCTAGGCATTTGGTAGGATTTTTTTGGGTAGCCTCCGGAAAATCAATGCTCATAAGATCTCCGGCGGGGAGTAGAATGGACTCTCCGGGTAAGAATGGAAAGGAATCTTGTCCTTCTAGGTGCATTACCTTTTTACCCTTGATCATGGAGGCCAGCACCGGCTGGGGAAATCGCAATTGTACATCCTCCGCTTTCTGGTGCGTTTCGAAGATGCTCAATTCGGCCATGTTGAGAGAGTATTTGGTTTGGTTTTCAACCAATGTCTCTAGCTTTCGACCCTTGCGGTAATTTCTGGGAAGATTCATGGATTAGCCGGTTTGATAATACTTTCTATATCACATACTTTGTAACCCAAATTTCTAACCATTTTGATGGGTTCTTTTTGCCCCGTTCGTCGTTACGTGCTCGCCTTCGTAGCTCCACTGCGCCTTGATCTGAACAAAAATCTCTCTAATCAAAATACTCACTTATTTGAGTTACCAAGTATTAAGTTAGGAGATTATTTTAACTAACAAAATCATATTGGTGTAATGATTGAAAGAATCGTTCACTTATATGAAAGAATAGTTCAACTAATCTCTATTTTTGGAATATAATTTTACATAGAAACCAACTCGTAGTATTTAATTCCAAAAACATCATTAAAGACGCAAGTATGAGTCAAGTAACCAATGACCAGGCCACGGCGATGGCCAAGCCAACCTTCAAAGCGCAGTACGAGAACTACATTGGTGGAGAATGGAAAGCTCCAGTAAAAGGAGAATATTTCGAAAATATCTCCCCCGTTGATGGTAATTCTTTTACCCGTATTCCACGCTCTACAGCCGAAGATATTGACCTAGCGGTGAAAGCAGCCTGGGCTGCTGCTCCCATGTGGAATAATTCTTCCGTTACCGAACGCAGTAACATGCTACTCAAGATCGCGGACCGCATGGAAGCAAATCTCGATGCTTTAGCTCGGGCCGAAACCTGGGACAACGGAAAAGGAATCCGAGAAACCACCGCCGCAGATATGCCTTTAGCCATTGATCATTTCCGCTATTTTGCCGGAGTCATCCGGGGAGAAGAAGGTGGAATCAGTGAGCTAGATGCGAATACCGTTTCCATGAATGTGCAAGAACCACTCGGTGTAGTTGGGCAGATCATTCCTTGGAATTTCCCTATTCTGATGGCCACTTGGAAAATTGCTCCAGCCCTGGCGGCGGGCAACTGCGTAGTATTAAAGCCAGCCGAACAAACGCCAGTCGGTATCTTGATCTTGATGGAAATGATCGAAGATCTAGTACCTAAAGGCGTACTCAATATTGTAAACGGATTTGGTATCGAAGCGGGTAAGCCACTCGCTACCCACCCTGATATCCGTAAGGTTGCCTTTACTGGGGAGACCACTACCGGACAATTGATCATGCAGTATGCTTCTAAGAATATTGTACCCGTAACCTTGGAGCTTGGTGGTAAATCACCCAATGTGTTCTTCTCTAGCATCATGGATGCCGACGATGAATTCTTTGATAAGTGCCTCGAAGGAGCCGTGATGTTTGCTCTAAATCAAGGGGAAGTATGTACCTGCCCATCCCGGATGCTCGTGCAGGAGGATATTTATGATGCCTTTATTGAACGAGTCATTGAGCGGACGGAAGCCATTAAGATGGGACACCCCATGGATCCGTCGACCATGATGGGGGCGCAGGCTTCGAATGATCAGTACGAAAAGATTCTGAACTACATCAAGATTGGAAAAGAGGAAGGATGCGAAGTGTTGACGGGAGGAGAGCCCGCTTTCGTAGAAGGATTGGAAGGTGGATATTACATTCAACCCACCATTCTGAAAGGAAATAACAAAATGCGGGTCTTCCAGGAAGAAATCTTCGGACCGGTAGTTTGTGTGACCACTTTCAAAGACGAAGCGGAGGCCATCGAGATTGCCAACGATACCCTCTACGGATTGGGTGCCGGAGTATGGACGCGCGATACACACCAAGCATACCAAGTTGCTCGGGCCATTGAGGCCGGCCGCGTATGGGTGAACTGCTACCATGCTTATCCGGCCCACGCACCATTCGGTGGATACAAAAAATCAGGTATCGGACGGGAAACGCATAAAATGATGCTGAACCACTACCGCCAAACAAAAAACATGTTGGTATCTTACGATAAGAAAGCCCTCGGCTTCTTCTAAAGAGCCTACGTTTAAAACCGTACACGCGAGAGGCCGGAGTCAGCTTACCTGACTCCGGCTCTTTCATAACACCGGAATATCATCGTTTATACTTTATTCAACTCAACCAAAAAAATAAAAAATGCAGCGAGTAGCTATAACCGAACGGGCCACTGAGGTCATCGATAAACTTCGAGCGGAGCACGGTCCTCTGATGTTTCACCAAAGTGGAGGTTGTTGTGATGGGTCTTCACCCATGTGTTTTGCGGAGGGAGAACTCTTTTTGGATGACTCCGATATTCTCCTGGGGAATATTCACGGTTGTCCCTTCTATATGTCGAAGTTTCAGTTTGAATACTGGCAGCATACTCATCTCACCCTGGATGTAGTACCGGGTCGAGGATCCAGCTTTTCTTTGGAGATCCCCCTGGGGCTACGCTTTATTATCCAATCTCGCTTATTGACCGAGGAGGAAACCAAGGTCCTTGCCGCTACTGAGAATTAGCCGCTGGTAATTCGTTCAGAATGATTTGCGCTTCTTCGTACTTATACTGACCTGCCTTGATCTTGGTAAGATTCTTACGAGCACGATCCGTTTGGAGGCTTTTGAGACAAGCCAAAGCTAAATACCAGCGGGCTAGCTCTTGATAAGAGTTAGGCCCTTCGCTTTGCATGGCCTGAAAGGTCAGAATGGCGTCTTCGAGATTGCCCCGTTCTAGTCGGCATAGTCCATGGTAGAATGGATAAGCTTCATTCTCTACGTTCAATGTCATAAGATGTACAAAGTGGAGGTCTGCTGTTTCGTAGTCTTTGGCCTGGTAGGCACCGATGGCTAAAGTAAGTACGCTGTCTTCTACACTTTGTACCTCTGAGCGTTGGTTCAAGACCATGGGGTATTCTTCGTGATACGCCGCGTATAACGCTGGCATGCTTTGAGGGCGGGAGAAATAATAGATGCCAAAGACGCCCAGCAGGAGAGCCATCCCCGCGGCTACGGCCAAGGCTGGATTCCTGAAAAGCCGGATTACGCGGCCCCCACCCGCAGCGGGCTTTTCCCAGTCCTGATCAACGTCTTGTAGCAATTCATGAAAGTCTTGAGTAGGTTTATCGCCGATCGTAGCTGCTAATTGTCGATGTAGCTGCACTTCTTCCTCCCAATTGACATTAGCCGCTTGGTATTCCGCAAAGGATTTTTGTTCCTCAGGAGTCAAGGTTTGGTCGATCCATTTTTCGATCAGCTCATATTTTTTTTCTTCCTCCATGATACTTGGTTACCCTTTTAACTCGGCGAAAATTGGGTCCGC
Source organism: Bacteroidota bacterium (assembly GCA_038748815.1). Lineage (GTDB taxonomy): Bacteria > Bacteroidota > Bacteroidia > Chitinophagales > Saprospiraceae > JBCDIO01. Next base: position 1,330 of record JBCDIO010000194.1, on the reverse strand, counting down.
CTGAATGCGTTTGACCAATTGCTCCTTGCATTGGAACTTGCGCTTTTTGATATACTGCTCGCTGGTTTCCAGCTTCGCAGCAATCTGTGCTAGCGGCTCTTTTGCGAAGAACCAGGTCAGAATTTGTCGGCATTTCTCGGTCAGCTGGGCGAAGTGCTTGCGAAAAAGCTGCTCTTCCTCAGACCGTTCGAGCCTGTCTACCGTATCTTCCGATAAGGTATACGCTTCACAATCCGTTAGCTCCGTACCTGTAAACTTCTTCTGATCCCGGAGCCTTGTCAACCATAAATTCCGACAGACAATGCGCAAGAAGCTCTTTAAACGACAAGTCAGGGTGAACTGTGGCTCTTGCAGTTTTTTAAACAAAACGATCATTCCTTCCTGAAATAGATCGCGAGCGTCCTGTTCCGAACCACGGTTCTCTTCTACCCAGTGAATGACCGAAGGTAAGACTTGATCATACACGGTCTTTACCGCACGCCGGTCCGACCTGGCAAGGCGTTCCAGCAGTTTTTGATCTTCCTGATGACTGGCCGAAATTTTAACCATATAACATACTTCGTTAAAAGGTTACCATTTGGAGTTGCTTAAATATAGAAAGAGTCTGTTGCAAAAAAAATTAAGGGAGCTAGGGTAACCAATCATAGGGCTCGGCTATATGGGGGCAATTAAATATAAATACAACCTAGATCATGAAGACCCAATTCATTTTTCCAATCGCCCTTTTAATGCTTCTTTTTACGCAATGTAAGAAGGACCCCACCAATACACCGGATCCTATGCCGGAAGGATTGACGTTCGAAGAAGTTATTGAAACGGGAGGTGGTTTCCCCGACCCTACCATTGAATCGGAGATCATTAGCCAATCCACTTACGAAGAAGAAACCGATACGGCCACCTATTTATGTACTACCGAAACCTTGAGCATTGAGGACGCCGCCGGAGGAAGTAGTGGATTCCCTTTATTCTCACCCAATAGCTCGGTGATCTACCCTGGAAACTTACTACAGGGCAACTCTTTGGAAGACGCAACCCCCGACATTATTGCGGTAGATCGCGCCGGAGGGGTGATTTCCACCGATGTGAATGATGGAAACATTCAATCGAGCTTTGAAGTAGAAGAAGTCTCTAAGAGTACGGTAACGGATGCGATCAATCAAATCATTAATAGTAGTACCGGAGTCGTTCCAGCGAACTTCTCCTTCCAATACCACAATATTCAAAGTCGCCAGCAATTTGCCTTGGAAGCAGGGGTTAATATCGACAGTCGATTTTACGACTTGGAAGCGAACCTATCCTTTAGTACAGATAAAGAATACAACCGATACTT
>JBCDIO010000193.1:0-6602 GCA_038748815.1 Bacteroidota bacterium | reverse complement strand
TATCGGTTTCTATCATTTCGTTTACAATCATAATAACCAGAATAGAAATAAGCGACAGCAAGGTCATCATAACCAAGTTTTGGCGATAGCCATCTCCAGAATAGCCGTGGTAAACGCGTTCTCCCAATAGTAAAATCCAGGCACAGAGAATAATAAATAAGATGGCACCGATAAATCCCTGCTCCACGAGCACCATAAAATAGTAGCAATGAATGCCGGAGCGGTCGGGGTTATCACTTACATACGTAGCAAAAGCGGTGACCGTGTATTTATGGTAGTTGTTGTAAAAGTTTCCGGGGCCTACCCCAAACATTGGGTGATCTTTCACCATATGGAAACCAGCTACCCAACGGTATACCCGCTCCATAGTGGAAATATCTTCTCCTTTAGCGGTAGCTGCCAGCAGGTTATCAAACTCGTAGTGGGTTACTGTCTTTTCAAAATCTGGCGCGTAGTCCAAATACGTATTGTTAGAAAAGAAGAAAAGGGAAAGGATAATGGCCGCCACGGCTGCTCCCGCTACGACGAACCGAGTGAACCGGTATTTGACAACAAAGTAAGCACCAGCCGCGGCAAAAATCCCAATGTAAGCCGCACGGGTGTAGGATATCTGAATTGCAAATAGAATGATCACGGTTCCAATCACAAGAATCCACCAGCCATTAGAATAGCGTGAATACCAACGTCGGGCTAGCCAAATAAAAGGAAAGAAGATCGACATGATCGAGGCGTAGCTCACGTGATTTCGATAAAACGGAACAACGGATTTATTTACGTCTTTGAAGGCGAAGCCGTAGGTAGCATGCTGTATCGTTACATAAATGACCGTGATTAAAAGACCAGTAAATACGCACCAGAAAAACCACCGAATACGATCGGGAGTCGTCAAAACACTCCCCGCCAAATAGAAGAAAGTGACGATATACCAGAATTTAGCAGCCAAGAACTTAAAAGAGACGAACATATCCGTAGACAATACGGCCGTCATCAAAATCCAGGTTACATGTAAAAGCAATAATATGGAGATGGGATGCCGTAGAAATTCCCAACGGCTCGTACGGTAATATCGAATCGAATACAAAATATATACGAACATCAGACCAACGGTCAAGGGTTCAGAAGGAAGATCTGTCTGAAAACCATTGGGTAGCGTAAATTCTCCAGAGAAAGGAATGAGGAAGAAGAGTAAGTAGAAAACGGCGCGGAAGTCTACTAGGGTCAAGTAGCCCAACAGCAGGGCGGCCGGAATACCAAACAAGAGGAATTCATCCAGAATAATCCCCAAAAACACACTGACCAATAAGATGACACTAAAGCCCTGGAACAGCTTCATCTGTTGCGGCTCGATGTACCACTTACCTTGTTTGTCTTGCGAGATCTCGGCCATAAAGTTGGCTTGTTTTACCCGATTTCTTCGAATGAATTGGGCAAAGGTAGAAATCCCTGACTAAAGATCACAAAGATCAGACCACAGCTTGCGAGCTCGGGCGTGGTCCTTCGACAAAATACATATCAATTTCTCCTTTGTGCTTTGCTGTAATTTTACCCCGATAGATGCATTGATAATCCCCTTCAACCATATGAAAGGTGGCTTCGGAGATATTAATTCTACCTATTTCAGAATTGGATTCCATCCGGGAGGCCAGATTTACCGTATCCCCCCAAATATCGTAAGCGAATTTTTTACTCCCCACAATACCAGCAACGATGGGCCCCGTGTGGATACCAATACGCATTCTGGCAAAAAGCCCCGAATTTCCGTGTTGGCCATCAGCGGCCTCTTGTAAGAATTGTTGAATATCCCGAGCGGCACCAACGACCTGACAGGCTTGCTGCTTTGGATTCCCTTTCAGACCACCCACGCAGAGATAAGAATCGCCAATCGTCTTAATTTTTTCAAGCCCGTGTCTTTCCACTATTTTATCAAACCGTCGGAAGCAGGTATCGATAGCTTGCACAAGCTCTTCGGGTTCCAATTGCTCGGCAATCTTGGTGAATCCGGCAAAATCGGTAAACATAACCGTCACCGCTTCGTAGCGTTTGGCTTTGGCTTTACCCGATTGTTTAAGCTCTTGGGCGGTATCCGCGGGAAGGATATTAAGAAGCAACTTCTCCGACTTTTCTTGCTCTACCTTGAGCTCCTGGGTCCGTTCTTCCACTAATTGACTGAGCTTTTGTTCCCGCTGCTGGCTCCGGTAAATCCGGTAGCGCATAACTCCGTACAACCCACCAATTACCAAGAGTGCACAGGTAATAATAAACCAAGGGGTCCGATAGTAAGCCTGCTGGATGGACACCGGAATCACCAATTCCTGATTATTCCAATTATTTCCTCCAGAGCTTGCTTTAACCCTAAAAAGATATTCCCCCGCAGGGATATTATGGTAACGAACGGAGTTGAGACGTGTTGGGTTCGACCAACTTTTTTCATAGCCCTCTAGCATGTAGCTATACTGATTATCGCGAGGGTTCACAAAGTTGGCCAGTGCAAATTGAAAGGTGAAGAATTTATCCCGGAAGGATAAATCTATCCCCTGATTTGTGTAAAGGCCTTCCCGCTGGTAGATCAAAGTATCTAACTCTCCATCGTATTTTGAAAAGGCTGTAAAGAGCATTTTCCCAGAAGTTTCTTCCTTTTTCTCTACATATTCTGGCCCTGGATAGAATGCGGTTACCCCATTGAGTCCACCAAAGTACATGCGGCCATTTTGGCTTCGAAAAAAGGAGATCCGGTTAAACTCATTCGCGGGTAAACCATCATTTTTAGTAAAAGTGGTTATACGGCCCTGTTTTAAATCCATTCTAGACAGACCGTTATCCGTACTTATCCATAAGCAAGAATCTCCTTCTGATAGTAAACCGTTAATAAAATTATTGGGTAGACCATTCTCCTTAGAATAGACCAAAACGGACTTAGCGACCAGATCGATCTTATGGAGACCATCGGCAGTACCTACCCACAAATTACCCTGCCGATCTTCGTAAGAACACAATACTCTGGGGCTATTCAATGTTAGGTCAGCGAATGGACCGGCAAAGGGTACCAAGGTGTTATCTTTAATATTCCATTGGTAGATGCCCGCACTTTGGGTACCAACCCAGATAAGTTCACTCCGCTGTCCCTGGTGTAGATGTGTATACTGATTGCGAAAAGCCTGAAAGGCTGTACCTTCTATTAGCTCATAATTGCGCATAGATTCATTGTAGCGATACAATTTATCTTTATAAGCCAATAGGAGATCGCCTTCCGAATCTACCAATAATGCCCCCTGATCAACTAGCGGTCCCGGTAATAGAGAGTCAACCGTCTGCGCTTTGAGGTCTATGCGTACACCATTACCCGCAAACAGTTGATCTTTATAATAAGCTAAACCGAAAGGAGGATTGATCAAATTCACCTGGGGAAGTAATGGGACTAGGGCATCATCTGTTAAGTCGAGTCGATGAATGGAATTGTAATAAGAAATATAAACGTGCCCATTGTCATCTTCCGTAATGCCACGGATACTACAAAAGCCGCTCGAACAATTGGCATTCCCTCCATTCAGATAGGTAGTAAATAGTTTTCTGGACCGGACCATTTTGATGGCACCAAAATCCGAAGCCACCCAGATCACCCCGGATTGATCGCGGAATAACTGCCGGTAAGTCACTCGGTGTCCGCTAACTTCCCGAACTTCCTGGTTTAAATCTTGTACTACTCCTGCAGAGCGATCAAAAAACAACAATTCGTGATCCCCGTGCATCCAAACATCGCCATTTTCTTCTACTAAAATTTCGGTGAGTGGGCCTTGCTGTCTGGTAAATTCCGATACGGGGTCTTCACTAAATGAGTTTTCCCCGATGGCCCTTCGGTACACGTTTCCATTACGCAGTAAGGCATAAATGGTTCCTTTGGGGTCGCGATAAAGATCGACAATCCGAGAATCGGCAGGACTGTATCCTTTAAACGAGAAGGAATATTTATCGAGTAGTCTTCCGGCTTGGTCCAACAACCAAAGCTCATTATCATTAGCCCCCACCAATAGGGTATCACCCAAGATTAGAATAGGGCGGTCTTCGTATTGCCCGGGTAAGGTCAGGTCGACCATACGATCACCGGTTACAGATACTTTTTGCAAGACGGATTCAGCTTGCTTTTCTTTGTAAGTCGCCATCCAGGCTTTTCCATTCGCTTGTACCTGTAAATTGACTGGGGTGTGTTCATTGCCCCTAGCCAGGCTTTCCGAGTTGATAATTAGCCTATTTTGTTGGCCAGAATTTGGGGATAGAATGGAAATCTCATTGGGGTGGACCAGCCAGATGCGATTGCTCGAATCGATAACCATATCGATGATAAACGCGTCGGGTAAAGAAATACTTCCTCCCTCCAAACCGACCGATTCGAACTCGTATCCATCATACTTATCGAGCCCATTTACGGTAGCCAACCAAATAAACCCGTAGGTATCCTGTTGGATTTTATAGACATTTCGATGGGATAGACCTTCTTCGAACCCGTAAAATTTTAGCTGAATCTCCTCTGTTTGGGCAAAACCGGTAGGACTAAAGAGCAAAAGCCCTAATAGCAAAAGCCCAATTTGGAGACTTCGTTCCAATAACTTCATTTGATCATGCTTAGCAGCTAAACGGAAATTAAATAGAGTATCCTCGTAAGATGGTTGGTATATGTAGTGTTTCTCTTGGCCCAAAATAAGTCTTTTTACGGATACCTTTCAGAATAACTAGAGTATGCTTACAATGCTACAGAACCAATTTTTTGTGCTAATTTCCTGATCGTTGATCTCGTAACGGGCAACACAACTATGCACCACCCCATATTGTTCCATTGAGAAATTTGCTTAATCACATGGCCACGATTACAAAACCAGTTAGTCTTTTAACTTCTCTGCTCTCCTTCGAGCCATTTCAGGACATTCCCGAAGACGCTTTAGAATGGCTCATCGATAAATCCGAATATCGGCTATATGAACCAGGGGACCGTTTATTCTGGCCGGGGAAAGAAACCCTGCACATGCAAATGATCATTGAGGGTAAATACATCGTTAAATTTGAGCAGGAAGGTGAAATCGTCGAGATGGGTATTTTCGAATCGGGATATATCACAGGTGTTCTCCCATTCTCTAGAATGAAAGAAAGCAGAGCTTACGGAGAAGCTTTGGAACCGACCTACGTCCTGGAATTACACCGGGAGCATTTCGTAGAAATGGTAAATATCAATTACCAAATGACCCAAAATCTGGTAGCCATGATGTCGAACCGGATTCGCTCTTTTACTCAAATGCGCTACCAAAACGAAAAGCTAGTATCCCTAGGTAAATTGAGTGCCGGACTAGCGCATGAGCTAAACAACCCAGCCTCCGCTATGGTACGCAGTGCCAAGGATCTATACAGTCGGGTTCACAAAACACCGGAAAAATTCAAAGAAGTGATCACAATGCGGATCACCTCCGAACAAACCGATGAGGTTAATGAGATCTTGTTCAAAAAGATCGAGCAAGGCGTGCAGCAGGATCTTTCTAGTTTAGAACGGTCGGAAAAAGAAGATGATCTCATCGATTGGTTAGAAGATAATGATGTGCATGAACCCGAAGAACTCGCTAATACTTTCGTCGATTTTGGTGTGACGACGGATGACCTCGATCGAGTTGCGGAAATTCTAGATGGGCAATACGTGAGCCCGGTCCTTGGGTGGATTGAAAGTACGCTCAGCTTAGAAATTCTCGTCGGTGAGATTCAGGATAGTGCCGATCGAATTAGTAAGCTAGTAGGGTCGATCAAGTCTTATTCTCACATGGACAAAGGGCAAGGCTACGAAGAGATTGACATTCACGATGGCCTTGTCAATACCATGATTATGTTGAAACATAAATTCAAGGTCAAACAGCTGTCGGTAGAGAAGGAATTTGATCGAGAAATGCCCACCTTACTTTCTCGTCCCGGAGAATTAAACCAAATTTGGACCAATATCATCGACAATGCGATTGATGCCATGCCACAAGGAGGAAAACTCACGGTAAAAACCTTCCAGGAACGAGATCGAATCTGTGTGAAGATCATCGATAATGGCCCGGGTATACCCGAAGAGGTGCAAGAGCGCATCTGGGATCCATTCTTCACAACCAAAGGTATCGGCGAGGGTACAGGGATGGGACTCGACATTGTCAAACGCATCGTACAGGGACTTAAAGGAAGCATAGAACTTAGTTCAAAACCGGGAAATACGGTATTTAAGATCTGTCTCCCGGCCAATGCCAATCGGACCGACCGGAGTGTCATTCTCATAAATACGGAAAGAAACTAGGAGTTTACACTCTACTTAAAAGTCAACACAAGCTAACCACAACACTAGGAGATTTATATGTCCACGACTGAAAGAAAACCAATCATCCTATCACTCGATGATGACCCGCAGGTTCTCCGTTCTATCAAGCGGGACCTACGCAATGGCTTCAAAAAGGATTACCGGATTCTCAGCGAATCGGTTCCTTCTGAAGCCTTAAAAACATTGGAAGAATTAAAGAAGAAAGGAGAGAACGTTGCTTTACTTCTATCGGACCAACGGATGCCCGAGATGTACGGCGTTGATTTTTTGGAAAAGG
>JBCDIO010000192.1:0-6614 GCA_038748815.1 Bacteroidota bacterium | reverse complement strand
CGAATCGGGAGGGCGAGGCTTCCTCGAGGAGAGGAAGGAGCAAGTCAACACGTAGCGAGCCGACGTTTTTTAGTCCCGATCCAAGATTTGTTTCAAATCTTGGATCGGGACTCCCCCTACAACACCAGCGTTACATCGCCCTCGTACAAGACCACCGTCCCATCGATAAAGCGGACAATCGCGTAGTAAGCAAAGACTTGGGAATTCATCAGCTCCCCGCGGAAATATCCGTCCCAACTGTGGGCAGGGTCGTCGGGGTCAAAATCGGTGTATTCCCACACCAACTCGCCCCAACGATCATAAACCTGAAATTTCTCCACGATTTCGACACTGCCTTGTCGTGGAAATAGACGGAAGACATCATTTATGCCGTCTCCATTCGGAGAAAACGCATTCGGAATATACAGCGCAATGATTCGGTTGACGACGACTACCGTACGGTCTTCGACGGTACAGCCGTTCAAGTCGGTGATCACGACGGTGTATTCGGTGGTAGTCGTCGGTGTAGCGATGGGATTCAAGCAATCGGTACAGCTCAAACCTTCGGCTGGCGACCATTGGACCGAAGCAATTTCGTTAGGAGCTAAATTTACATTGGCATTTAACTGTACGGATTGTCCTAGCTCCAGCTCCTGTTCGGCTTGTAGAGAAAGGACAATGGGGACAATGCTTGGAATGACCACCTCTTCTTCAATTAAACTACCCTGGCCATCCTGTACAACAACCTGATAGACCCCCGGTAGTAAGTCCTCAAAGACGGTACCGGTAGAAAAACTTAGCCCTCCGTCGATGGAATACGTGTAAGGACCCGTACCTCCCTGGATTTCTAAGAAATTAATGGTGCCGAAGTCGTCTTCGCAATCGGGAGGCGTACTACCCCAGGTGGCCCCAAACGGTGGACAGTAAGTGGGACCAAAGGCAAAGCCACCGGCACATTCTGGCAAGTCGGCATCCTCTAAGAAAAGAGTGTATTCGGTTGTGAAGTCTCCCACAAATGGCCCAAGGGTAATCGGTAATTCTAAATAGGAGAAGGTACCCAGATCGTTCCCGTCCTGATCGACAATGGAGAAGTTTTCTCCGAGGTTAGTACCAATGAAGTTCAGGGTTACGAAGAACTCTCCATTCTCACAATCTTCTTCGATTAAACTGACCTGCTCAAAACCGCAAAGACAGCTGAAGTTCAACTCAATATTCTCACTTACACAAGCGGGGAAGGTAGTCTGCACCACCTCAACGGTGACCGAACCCGAATCACCCACCATCACATCCGGAATTTCTCCAATAATCGAAATGAAGTCTTCGCAGCCCGTTTCGATCAAGAGATCGAGCATGCAGGGTTCTTCGATGATGGTTAAGAATGGGCTGATATCGTCGGTTACCACGGTCACTTCAAGGGTCTCGTTGAAGGTAATCGTCTGATCATTCTGACAAACCGCTTCGTAGAAGAATGGGTACACGCCAGGGGCGCAATCGGTATGAGTAATGCTGACGTTGTTCGGGTCTGGGACTACGGCTCCGGAAGCATCTGTCCAGGTGCCGATGAGGCTATCCGCCGAGCCACCCGACACGTTGACCACCAGGGCAAAGACTTCGTCGCTACACACGGACAAAGCACTCGTGAAGATATCCGGTGGGCAGGAGATCGGACAGGCATATTCTAATTCGAGGGTCTGGGCTACACAGACCGGATCCGTTGTTTGGAGGATTTCCAGCACTACCGTGCCGGTATCGCCCTCCATCACCGTAGGAATATCGCCGATGATGGAGATGAAATTCTCACAGCCATTCTCAATCAACAAGTCCACCATACAAGGCTCTTCGATGATGGTTAGGAAAGGACTCAGATCATCGGTTACCACGGTTACTTCTAGCGTATCCAGGAAGGTGGTCGTTTGATCCAACTGGCAGAGTGCTTCGAAGTAGAAGGGATACACCCCGGGCGCACAGTCGGTATGCGTAATACTCACGTTGTTCGGGTCGGGGACCGGATCGCCATTCGCATCGGTCCAGCTGATATCCAAGGTCGAAGATTGACCACCTTGCACTTGCACGTTGAGGGCAAAGACCTCATCGCTACAAACCGAGAGGGGAGGTGTAGCGACCTGGAGTGGACAAGTGAGCTCACAGGCGCATTCTTTAAACATGACTACATCACCACCAATCCCTTTCGGATCTTGGAAAATGAAGTCTGGGATATAAGCGATCGCGCCCGCCGGAGAAGCAGGGGCAAAGTTATTCCCGTAGACGCCTTCTTCGATGATCATGATGCCGTGCGGACCACTTTCTTGGAGAAGGTCTCCGCAGGAGTAGATGTACTCTATATTCCCATTGGGATTCTCAAAAACGGTTACCCCACCATAGCCATTATTCTCGGCAAAAGTTCCATCGGAGATGAACACAATGCCGTCGAGGACATCGTACAGTCCTCCACCTCCTTCGGTCCAGACGGATGATTGTCCACCGTGGTTATAGGAGGTATACAGACTCGCTGAGCAGCCTGCGCGGGCTGCAACTAGAAGATTATCATTAGGGGCGAATTCTAAATCAGAAATGTAATAAGTATCGGTGGCAAAACCACCGGTGCTTGATAGGTCAATAATCGTGTGCTGGGTTTCGGTACCTACAAAATTGTCCCAGGTAGCGCCAGCGGGTAGGGTAGTATTATCCACCGTGCCAACAAAGCTCCCGTCAGCATTGAGCGGAATGGAATAAACGGCCGGTTGCGGTCCACCAAATAGAACGCCGCAGCTTCCGAAGAATAATTCGGTATTTGTGTTATTGATTGCCACGCCGTACGCGACATCCTCTAAATCAGGTGGGCCAGCGGCACCGTTATCGTAGTTTATGGGGTCGTAGGAGTCCAGAATATTACCAAGGGTGTCGAGGCGGTAAATCCGTCCGTCCTCAAAGTTGGTGGCGTAGAAATGGAAGGTCTCGTAACTAAAGGTGATATTTCCGAGACCAGGGCCAGTGGTTCTATTCACGGTACCAAAACCTTCGCAAGTGATATTAAATACATTGGTTGCCTGCTGCGGAAGCACGGCAAAAACGCTGGCTTGTCCGGTTTCTCCACTAATTTGGTAAATGGTCCCCGCCGCATTAAGATCTTCGGCACCCCCGCCAATTTCTCCGTAGCGGATAATCGCCTCCGAGCCAAAAAAGTCCGAGGAGTAATTGGCCGAAGCGGTCGTATAGACATTCCCGCAGTTATCGAGGGTGATTCCGAATACGTTACCGATAGAGTCTACATGCCAGGAGGGATGGTGGTACATATCCTGATTGTTGGTCACATCGATGCGGCCGGCAGCCGGTAGTGCTCCGTTCATATCGACCATCCCGAAGGTATAAGGTGTTACATTGGGAGGTAGATTGACAACGGCTCCACAGGTAACCGAAACAATACCCGTAGTCACGATACTATTACAATCAGGATCGGGATCCCAAGGGAGGTCCGAGGGTTGGGCTTGTATGTTCAGTGGGAGTAAAAATAATAGGGCGGCCAGCATCATCATAGGGCTCCAGACCGTCGATTGGGACGAGCGATTGAACATAGTATGTTGATTTTTAAGCAGTCTTGGAAATAGGGCTTTATCGGATGGTAGGAAGGTTTAGGTAATCTATTTCCAGGGCGACTTATTGCAAGTAGTTAGAGCTTGTTTGGAATTTGGGTCTTAGACGAAATCGAGGAAATTTCATGCTGGATAAGGCAAAAAACGCAGATGATGCAATAGTATCAGCGAGGCTTTTTAACGCAATACAGGATGAAATTTGCCGATTGCAGACAAGAATTCAATTCCAAAACAAGCTCTTACATTCAAGATACCCTTTGTTTAGGAAGCGTGGCCTCGGATTGTCTGATTTTTCTGACAAAAATTGTGCAAAAATCAGCCTCCTTCCCATTTTTATTTGAAATAGCTAGTTAGTACTCCTAGTTGACAAGAATGGACAATGCGATACAGACGTCGGTTCTAAGGCAGGGGCACGGAGTGTAAGTGAATTTAAGTATGCCGAAGGAGAAGATAACTTGCTAGGCTTTCTCCGCCCCCGAAGACCACTGTAATACCTTTGCCCAGGTACTGCGACGGAAAGTTACCAAGACCCAAATCAAAATCACTATGAAGGAACTGAAGCCCAAGGATTTTAGTAGTAAGGCGGTGCCTGCGACAAAATCACCCCCTGACTCACTTAATTGGTACATGTCCATCGAGGATTTATTAAACTGATCCAATAAAAAGATGGCCACTTTGAAAAGGGTGAATGCAGTGAATAGAAGGGTTCCCCAAAGAAACGCCCAAGCTTTACCAATCCAAGAAATGGGGGTTAAAATAATCAAGGTCAACAGGAATAAAAAGAAGGTCGTGTATAGCAGATTAAAGTACAAGTCGTAGGAAGCGGCATTCATCCGTAAGGACTTGGTGCCCTGCTGACGAGCCAGCTCGGTTTGTCGGTCTACCTCCGCTTGACTAGCGTACACCACCCGGATAATATTCGGGTTCGCTTGGGCGGACTCATCCCCATTAAACCGTAGATAGGCAGCGGGAAAAACAGCCTCGATAATCGGCCGACTAAGTCCTCGGTAGGCAGAAGCCATACCGGCCGATACATTTGGTATAGAACAAACTGCGAGGAGGCCAAAATATAGGACGATAAAGAGCCCTAAGTATTTCATAAGGGGAGTAAAGGAAGGCATAGTTTAGGCATTTGCGGGAGCTTGCTCCTGGTTTTTTCTCATGGCCCAATTGGCCCAAAACATCCAAATGAAAATACTAAGTGCGGTAAAGATGACAAATCCACCTTGCTCGTGGAGTAAATCAAAGACCCATTCTTGCAGATACAAGCCCGCTAAGTATAGCCCCGCAATCCGAATAAAGTTGAGCACCATCAAAGCCAGAGAACCTAATAGCAGACCCGGAATCTTGTAGCGAAATGCAATGGGAAAAACCAGAATTCCACTTAAAAGGATAGCCAGCGGCTCCAATCCATCACAACCATTTTTTACGCTAATGGCAAAGCGGTTACCCAGAATCATCTCTTCATTTGTGACAGTACCTTGTCCTAATAAGTTGAGCAAGAAGCTACCCACTTTTGCCTGGGCATTGATCAGCGGCTGGCCAATATTTTCGATGAAGAACGCCGAAAGGTATAAGGCGTAAAATAAGGCCATACAAGCGGCAAATCCCAATACAAAAATGAGGATCGGTGACTTCTGATTCCAAAAGTTAATTGCCCTGGCTTGGAAGGAGCCGCCGCCACCAGTAGACTTGGCGGCTTTTGCTCCTTTTTTCTTTTTCGCTGACATATTCGATTCGTTTCGATACGGGGGTTCTTTCTGGTACTCGCTAGCGAAGGAGGGTGATCTCCCCCGATAGTACCTCTAGTCGGCCATCCAAATGCTCGATTTCGGCGAAGAAAATGTAAACACCATTCTTCATTTCCTGACCTCGACTTCTACCGTCCCACGCGTATTTTGGGTCGTTTGGTTGAGCATTCTGCGCAGTGTACAACTGGGCACCCCAACGGTCAAAGATTTGGAAACTCCGAATCACCTGAACGCTCGGGCCTGTGTAGATCATAAATACATCATTGATCCCGTCGTTATTCGGCGAGAATACATTCGGTGTATAAACATTCAAGGTCTTCAGCACGAAGATGGTTAATTCATCTGTGATCTCACAACCATTCGCATCGATTAAGCTCAGCTGGTAGGTCGATTCGTTCAATGGAGTTACTACTGGCTCCAGACAATCGGTACAACTAATCGAACCTTCGTACTGCCAAACCATACTTTCGATCTCTACGTCCGTTAGTGGTTTAATCTGGTACGATTCGCCCAACCGAACGGTTTGATCAGGCCCTAACTCTAAAGAGCCGGGGGTGGCCACTTCCACCGTGTAGTTCGCCTCGAAGGAACAACCATCAAAGTCTTGAATGACAATAGAGTAGGGGCCAGGAACCAAATTGGTAAAGGTCGATATGGTTCCAAAGGCACTTCCATTCAAAGAGAATAGATAAGGCTCTTGTCCGCCCAGTACAGATTCTACCGTAATGCGACCGTCTAATTCGCCCGGACAACTTTCATGCACTAGAGTAATATCGGGGATCAATTCTACAACCGGAATGGATACCTCGATTTGTGCCGTACTATTACAACCCGTACTCAAGTCGGTTACCAATAACATATAGATTCCTTCGTTGAAGACTTCGATATTGATTCCAGAACCCACCACATCATTACCATAGGTCCATTCGTAATTGATATCGGCTCCCGTGGTAGACATACTGGCATCTAAATCAATGCCATCTTGTAAACTGGAGCAGGTAAGCGGTGTCGAGAGGTTCTGAATATTGGCAACCACAGCACATGGAATACCCTGGCAGGGTATACAAATGGTGCCGTTACAGTCCAGAATAGTCTGCTCATCATTCACGGTATTTGGATCGCCATCGTCGCAAGCCACTACGGAAGTTGCTCCGTTACTACAGTCGGTCGGTGTACCCTGGCAAGGGATACATACGGTTCCATCGCAGTCCAGAATGGTCTGTTCGTCGTTGATGGTGCACGGATCGCCATCGTCGCAACCAACTACGGAAGTGGGTCCATTGCTGCAATCGAT
>JBCDIO010000191.1:0-6626 GCA_038748815.1 Bacteroidota bacterium | reverse complement strand
GTAAGACTTACCATTGAGAGAAACGTCTTTTACCGTTCGAAAAAGTGGACTATGTTCGATTTGCAAGTAGGCACCAATGAATTCTGGATAGAAGTAGTCTTCTGTTCCAAAGGTCATCCCACTTTCGGACCGATAACCTCCTCCGTATTCTACGGTAGTCCCAGGTGCAGTTTGGCGCGAATACCGGTACTTAAAATCTATTTTTTCGGTTGCAATTTGACTAGGTAGTACCCAATAATCAACCAAAAAAACAAATACGACCAACAGACAGTAATTGAGTACATGCCGCAGGAAGGGCAAAACCAACATCCAATCGAAAGGAAGGAAGAAACGTTTCATCGTTCATGGCTTTGTTGGCTCGTAAGGTATCAATCCCCTACTAAACCGACAAAAGCCTTCGATTGACGGGCCTATTTTTTAGATATTGCCTCTGACCCGAAGCGGAAATGCTCAGCAAATAAAGCAAATACCCATAAAGGCACTCGTTACGGCAGATAGGGAGGTAAAAGCCAACCACCATTGGCGGCCGGCAAGGGTAGACGCCAGAGAAAAGACCATGGAGCAAGAAAAGCAAAAAGGGAACCAAAAGGCACCTTTCAATTCTGCCACATATACGGTGAAGGGAATATCCAGACTACTCAGTTCTTCTGGTTGGAGTAATTCGTTTCGGTATTCTATATGGTGGGATAAAAACGCTTGATCTTCCTCGGCTAAGGCATCTAAGCTCCAAACTTCCACTTTACCTTCTAGTGGTTCCAAGTAAAGTCGATCTGATTTAACCCAAAGGCAACGAGCTTCTAACTGCGCTTCCTCTTCTTGGTTGTGCCAAATGCGTAAAGTGTTCAGTGGTAGGTTTGCAGCTTGCAAAGAAACCCCAGCAAGCATTAGAATAGCAGCAGCAATAGTACGTCCCATATAGAAGTTTTGGTGTTTTGCCTACTTGACATATCTGTCTGTCGGCAGTAGCTGGGATAGTAAACGGAACATTTTAAGAAAATATTTTATTTCTTCTCACTTGTTTATTAACAATTTATTTTCTCTTCTTAAAAACTTGTACTTTGTAAGTAGGTACTTTATAACCTAAATTTCTAAACTTTTTGACGGGTTCTTTTTGCCCATCTCATAGAAACGAAACAACTTAATGATCGGCATCGATTGTCCCTATTAGATCCGTTTCTTCTTTGGTAAAGTACTCAATACCATTCCAACCGACGTAGCCCCAGTAGTCTTCATCCACGAAGGCTTTTGCAAATCCTTGCGGATTAAAGGCTTCTAGTTGCTTGTATTTAGGGCGAATGTACTGATGACTGATCGGGTGAAAAGCTCCTACCTGATCAAAGAAATAGATTTTACAGCCCTCCAAGGGATTCTCTGGTTCGTCGATCCAATGATATTGTACCGGCAGTAATTCTTCTCCGTCGTAATTGACGATGCCCCACAGACCGTTTTCTTGTACAATCAAATATTCGGATAGTCGTCCTATTCGAATCTCAGAATACCGATCGGGCTCAATACGGTGAGTACGGAAGGCATTTTCGGCTACAAAACCCACCTTACCCTGGTAGCGAAA
Organism: Bacteroidota bacterium; assembly: GCA_038748815.1. GTDB lineage: Bacteria > Bacteroidota > Bacteroidia > Chitinophagales > Saprospiraceae > JBCDIO01. Next base: position 5,056 of record JBCDIO010000191.1, on the reverse strand, counting down.
GATTTCTCTACGATCATATTGCTTACGCCGCGGCAATTTAGGTAGCTCTGGAAATTCCTTAAAATCGAGTTCGTACCACCGAGTGTCAAAGCCTAAAAACCAGTAATTGGAGGTATCAGAATCGGCCCATTTGAAAAGATACTCCGTAATCAGCGCATTGGATCTTGGGAAGGAAAAACTGGGAGGTACTGGATCGGCTTTGGCAAACCGAAAGGGAACAACAACCTGCCCCTTGCGGTCAATCAGTCCACATTGGTCCAGATTAGCCGCGCAGGCGAAGGGGCCATGAAAGAAATCCGTTCGGGAGAAGTTAGGATGAATAACTACCTCTCCGTATATATCGGCGTATCCCCAGCGCTCCGCTTGACGGAAAGGAATTAACATTTCGGTAATTGATTCGGCGGGGATTGGACTCGGCTTGGGGGCTGGCATGGGTTCGTATGCACCCGTAATCAGCCAAAGTCCCATGACGGTGACGTATGGGAAAATCATTGTTCAAAGGATTATATTGGATTATAATTTATCGTTTCCGGGAGGAAGAACTCAGGAGGGATAATACTTCTTATACGTTTTGGATTAATAGGAAGTGCTTTACACCTCCCTTTTTCTACAATTTATCATATTCCCTATGTCACGTGGCGTATGCCATCTGACAATTCTACGGAAATAGGTTGTTTTCAAGGAAAACAGCCGCAAAACTCTATGTTTACACCTCTTCCTTGAAAACGCTAGCTAGGGTATTCATTTATCCTTTCTGGGCAAGAAAGATATAGGAAGTGTTCTGCTCGAATGATTGTGCTTGCAAGCCTAGGAAAGGGCAATTTGCGAGTTAAATACACGATCTTGCTATGTATTAGCCACCTGGCTGACCATCTACCCCCAATTACTCGGGGTGAGGCTTCGGGGGATAGACGGTAACGAAAACTTGCATTTTTATTCCCTTCGATTATCGAGCCGAAAGCAAAAAACCCCGCCTTGAGGAGGCGGGGTTGAGGTAAAACGAGAACTACACTATTAAACCTTTAGTATTTTATACAGAGCTTTACTAGCTCTTTATCAGGGTGTGGGTTTGAATCACATCCCCACGGATCCATTGCATCCAATATACTCCTGCCGGAAGATCAGCAAGCTCAACGGTATGCGCCTTTTCACCGGGAACCACCTCCCAGCTTTGTAAGATGCGACTTTCGGCATCGATCAACTGCAATTGGGATTTTTGTTGGCTGGGCTTCGGAAAAAAGACAACCGTTTGAGACTGCACCGGATTCGGATAGATTTCAAATTGTTCTACCACTAGATCTACTTCTTCGGTAAAATTCACAGGGTCCCATTCGTTGGGAATAAATGTACTGGTAAGGGTTCCATAAAAATAGGCAGATCCGTTCCCATCGTTTTCAACATAATTTTCTGCCACTGCGTAAAAAGGATGTACCCCTGGTGTGACTTCATACATTCGGCTATGGGAAAAAGAAACCTTATTCTGGTCGGTATTTGGAATTTCTGCGCCGATGTTTCCATCGTTCACGCTCCAATCTGGGTGATCGCTAGCGGCTAGTACAATTCGATCCCCTACCGTAGGTACCACTAAACCATCAAAACGGAGCAACACTTTCCCCTCTTTAGGGGCATCAATCTGCGTTTCGGCAATAATTGTAGGCGAACCTTCTACATTTAGAGAAGAGGTAGAAATAGTCTGTGCCTCCATTTGGACCTCTCCCCCATCCAATGGATAGAATTCCATGACTAGATTGGCATAGATAGAAGCAATTCCAGAGCCTTCTGTTTCAACGTAATTATCAGCGACGGCATAGAAGGTTTGAAGGCCAGCGGAAACATCATATACCCGAGTATGAGAGAAATTCCGGCGGTTAATATCACTACTAATGGCCTCTAGCCCCACGTTTCCGTCATTCACACCCCAGGTTGGAGTATCGCTCGCCGCTACAATGATCCGATCTCCCTCATCCCCAACGAAGTAACCATCAAAACGTAGGATGACCTTTCCTTCGGCGGGTGCTTCGAAGTCGATTTCTGCTACTACTTCCGGGCCATTCTGGAGATCCATATTCGTTTCAACGACTGGTTCAAAACGCACGGCACCACCTTCCTCGGTAGCTGGAAAAAATCGGACCGACAAGTTCCCGTAGATCGAGGCTAAGCCATTGCCATCGTGCTCAACCCAGTTTTCTGCCACTGCGTAAAAAGAATGATTACCCGCTTCGACCTGGTAAACTTGGCTATGGGCGAAGGGCATTCTGTTTACGTCGTAATCGACTGCTTCCATGGCTACACTACCGCCATTAGGAATCCAATCGGGAGCCTTGTTGGCGGCCAGAATAATTCGGTCACCCGGAGAAGCGATACAGTCTCCATCGAAGGTCACAAGAACATAACCCGGCTGATCCGTAGAAATATCAATTTGCGATAGAACGACTGGTGCACCATCTACATTTACGTTAGTGGCATTCACTCCAGCATTCCAGATTTGAATTTGCGCTTGTCCTACAAAACAAAAAAGAGAAAAGAATAAAAAAGGTAACAGTTGCTTCATGATTCGGCTTTTGGAAAATGAGTAAAGAATTACTTTATCATTCCAAGCCGAAAGAAAAGGTTACCTAAGGCCGGCAAAAATGTATTAGTTGGTTGGATTCATTGCTCTAAATTCCCCCATTTCCCAACGCAGAGTATCACTGTAAACGGGAAAGCCCTCGGCATTGACCGCATCATAGGGCTCGGGTAGGTCATACAAGTCATCAGGCATCAAAGAATATTGATATTCAAGGGTACGCCGACTAGGATCATAGCGAAAAAAATCAAGATCTGGCCATCGGCATTCGATTTCCAAGATGGGTTTCATTTGAACAGAGTCGGCAGATAAATCAACTAAGAAAGCAGAGCCCGAATAGCAGGTCATGCAGGTTTGGGTACCCGATAATCCAAGGTAAAGAGATTTATCAGACCCCGGGAGTAGATACATATTTTCGATGGCCCCGGAAGCAAAAGGTAAGTGCGCAAATACTTCAGCTGCTTTTTTTCCACGGTCAATAAAAAACAGCGTTCGGTATTCCTGCCAAGAGCCTCCCGTGTTTATAAATTGATTGAAGACACGAATTCGAGAATCGTAGGATTTCACTTGCGATAAGGGAATATCATCCAGTTTTTCTTCGGGAAAGAACGGATTCTGTAAAATAGACGCAATCCCCATAAATAGCTTCCATTCTAAGGAGTCAATTTCTTCATAATCGTGGGTAAAGGGGTCCATACTACTGATCCTTGCGGCTAATACCTGTAGATCTTGTAAAGCGAAGTCTATATCAGCCTTTGCTCTTTTGGCTGTGCTACAAGCCGAACAGCAAAAAAGAAGGACAGCTACTAAGGTGAGTGAATGATTTTTCATGAGAGGTAAGCGGTTCACGTCTACCCTAATTTACCTATTTTTTCGGGCAGAAAGGTAAGTGAACGCAAAGAATCCAACGGATTGTAGCTAATGCAGACTCCATAATGAAGGAGATATCCTTAACCAAAACGAGCTGCTCGCAGAAGCGAGCAGCTCGTTGGTTCTTTATGACAGGTCGTATTCTTAATAATCGTCGTTATTGTAGCGATCATTACGGTCATAGCGATCATTGCGATTGTAGCGATCTCTTCCACCACGACCACCGCGACGATCATCACCGTAGCCACCACGGTCTCTATCTCGACCACCACCGTAACCGCCGCGATCACGGCCACCGCCGTAACCACCACCGCCACCGCCGTAGCCACCACCACCGTAGCCACCACGATCACGACCTCCGCCGTAACCACCGCCGCCACCGCCGTAGCCACCACGGCCACCCCGGTCATTTCTTTCCTCCCGTGGGCGTGCTTTTTTAACAACAATCTGTCTTCCTTCTAATTCTGAATCGTTTAAATCATTGATAGCAGCTTGCCCTTCATCTTCATTGGGCATTTCAACAAAACCAAATCCTTTAGATCGATTCTCAAAACGGTCAAAGACGATTTTGACGGAATCGACCTCTCCGTAACCTTCGAAGACCTGACGAAGGGTATCTTCCGTCGTGTCATAGGAGAGCTTTGCAACAAAAATGTTCATAACAAAAATTAAAAAATAAGTAAATACAACAAATAAGAGGTGACAGAGGAAAAGACTCCACTGTAAAACTTAGGGGAATAAGAGTCGAATGGTAAAAACAAAAAATGATAGGGCTTCTTTTATCTACTATCGAACTTCAATGGTCCTCCTAAGACCTGATCCATTCCAAAGATAGCCTTTTTTACCGTTCACCGCTGCACTTTTTTCATTGTTGAAGACTCGCAATGAGGCATTTAGGAATACCCCCGCAATGGAGCTAAAAACGCCTACCGGATATTTTGATCTCCGGAGTAGTCCAATTCTTCAATAGGGGTATTGGCCGTGCTATTTTGTATCAGAATGATGGCCTGAATATAATCTAGGGTGAAGCGCCCCTCCTCTAGTCTCCACAATCGTTTTCCACGACTAGCATTGACAAACATCATCTCTTTGGTAAAAGGCGATTCGGCTTGATCTAATCTAAAAAGCGTCAATGGTTGAGCAGCTGCTATTTTCCGGAGTACTCTCAATCCTGCTTGTTTTTCGAATAAGTTATCTCCGTCTTGCCAGCTGGTGGCTTTATAGCCGATGTATTGCCCTTCTTTATTATATTTTCGATTCCAAAGCACTTCACAATCAGCCAGCAAGCCCAAATAACTGTAGACCACTCCCTGAAAGCGAGGATGTTTATTTAAAAGTCCAGCTAGCGGCAAAAAATCATTGACCGGTGCTTGTAGTAAATGCGTAAAGCCGTAGTGACCATATACACCCAGCTTCTTTAGATCGACTAATTGATCTAAAAAGAGCATATTTTTAAAGATTTCCATCTCTCTACCCTCCCAATCATCCGGATTAAGATTTCGTTCAATATTTTTCATGAGTAGGGCAAATTGCCAGTACTCGCTGCCAAATAATCCCCGATATTGTTGCGGGTCTGCTTTCCAATCTTTTAATAGATCTCGCACGAGGGGGGTATAAACC
>JBCDIO010000190.1:0-6631 GCA_038748815.1 Bacteroidota bacterium | reverse complement strand
GTTTATCGATGGTAATAATTATACAAGCCATGCAGAGAAAGTTGTAGTCCTATCTGAGTATAGATCTACGATTATTCAAATACTAGGTGGGTTTGCTATCGCCGCTACACTAGTATTCAACTACAGAAGAAGTGCTGCCATGGAAAAAACGGTTAAAATTTCAGAAGCAGGACAGGTTACAGATCGATTTGCAAAAGCGATAGAGTTGCTTGGGAATGATTCTATTGAAAGTAAAATTGGGGCAATTTATGCTTTAGAAAAGATAGCAAAAGACTCCTATTCTTACCATTGGAATATAATGGAGATCCTTGCAGCATTTATCCGATCCAACTCCCCAACAGAGGCCTACAGAAGTAATGGTGTAAACTACGATTACTTTAAGGAAGCAGTAACATCTGCTTTAATTGTAATTGCGCGTAGGAATATTCTTTTAGACGAAAAAGGGAAGAAACTAGATATCTCGAAGGTTTCTTTATCAGGATTGAAAATTGATAAAGGTGATTTCACTAATCTAAATTTTTCCTTTTGTGATATTTATCAAGTGAGTTTCCAAAGCTGCAATTTCATGGACATGACCTTTCGTAATTGCGACCTTAGCACCTGCCGTTTCTCTGGATCAACCTTTAAAAATTCAACATTTAGTGGAGTAGGAATGAGGTTCTGCAGAATGGATAAAGTAGTTTATGAAGATGTTAGTTTCCTTGATATATTTATTGAGTCAACAATAATCAAGCAAGCCACATTTATTAGGCCAGAGTTCGTTGACTCAACGCTTCAACTTAGTTTAAACTCTCTTAAGAATATGAAAATGGTGTCTCCTAGTATCGAAAATAGTTACTTGCGAGGCAAGCGCATATCAGAAATTGGAATGCTCATGGGGTGGGATGAAAATCTCATTGATGAGGAGAATGAGATTGAAGAACCTCCCTTTTAAAAGATCAATTTCTTGGTGTCTAGATAATTTGCAAAGCCTTTTGATCTCCATTAGGCTTTTTATCTCACCCACCCTCCCTAACCATAAGAGAAAGTCAAAAATTGCACTTCTATCGAAAGGTGTTAAGTACGTGAGGAATAGCTACATTCATAATCGCAATTAATCGATTCAACCATGGCTAAACTGCTTGTTACGGGTGCTTCTGGGTTTCTGGGATCTTATTTGGAAGAACAAGCACCTAACCATTATGAACTCTTTGGCACCTACCATCAGCACGCTTTCGAGAGTACCCGGATGGAGGCGATTAAAGTCGACTTGAGTGTTCCTACGGAGATTGATCAAATGATCGATCGGATTCAACCCGAGGCCGTTTTTCATTTTGCGGCCCTTTCCAAACCGAATGCCTGTGAGAAAGATCCGGAACAGTCGTATGCGGTCAACGTAGCCAGTAGTCTCCTACTGGCAGAACATTGCCAACGAAGAAATATCCCTTTTCTCTACACCTCTACCGATCAGGTTTTTAGTGGGGAACAGGGCCCCTACGAAGTGGGAGCTCCAACGGAGGGGATCAACACCTACGGCAAGCATAAACGGCTAGCGGAGCGACTCATTATCCGCACTTTCCCCCAAGCAATTATTGCCAGAATGCCATTGATGTACGGCTGGCCACAGTACGGCCAGAACTTCTTACCGGCCTGGGTGCAGAATCTACAAAAGGGGGAAGTATTAAAAGCTTTTAGTGATGAATACCGGAGTCCGACCCACGGAGCGGATGCGGTAGCCGGGCTTTTCCTTCTGCTGGAAAAACAAGTCACGGGCGTCTGGCACTTAGGAGGATTCGAACGCATGAGCCGGTCCAAATTTGCGGAAATCCTGGCGGAAGTATGGGAACTCCCAACGGAACAATTACAACCTTGCTTGCAAGCGGAAGTGCAGATGGCGGCGCCCCGGCCCGCCGATGTGAGTATGGATTCTACGGCCACGCATTTTCTGGGTTATCAACCGAAGACGATTAGAGAAGGCTTGCAAGAAATCCGCGCTTCCTTAGCCCGCTAAACCGGGTTCTCTGGCTCCTTGCGCTTGCTGTAATTTCAGGACCTGACTCGCCTGTAGTAAGTGTCGTTCCTGGTGGTATAGATTAAATAGAAAGGCATCTCCGATCTTCATCCGTAAGATGGGTAGCACTTCAATAACGATCTTATTGCGACGCAGGTTAACCCTATCCAATTGTGAGGCCAAGGTCTGGTATTTGGCCTGATTGGCCAGAAAGGTGTCGAGTTCGGCCTTGGTTAAATCCTCACCATTAAAGTCTAGCTTATTGGGCGTCTTGAGTGGTTTACTCCCCGGCTGAATCGAGCGTACGAAATAACCGCCCAGCGTCCCAGACTTAAACGCAGCCCAGCCTTTCCCCGGCGTTTCAGCCACCGCCTTTTCTAATCGCGGCAGGTAATAGGTGGCGTAGCGATTAAGGTGGGCAAGGCATTCTAATACGGACCAAGACTGCGGGCCTGGCTTCCAACAAAGCGCATCTTCGGACTGACTTTTCCAATCCTTCACTAATTGAGTTTGCGCTTCTAGCATCTGTTGATAATCTTCCATGATTTCTTTTTTACAAACATCCGGGAAAGCTTCGAAAATAATCTTGATCGAAATCAAGGATTCGCAAGATGGCTTATGGTGTAATTAAAAAGCAGGCTATCCCGGACGGGATAGCCTGCTTGGTCTTTTCGGTATCGTGGCAATCTTTAGTTCTTCAAGAACTTAGCGATCTGACCATTCTGACCAACCTGTAGGTAGTACACACCCGCTGGCAAAGCGTCTACGTTAATGGCTTGCGTAGGAACGAAGGTTCCTTTTACCATCTGTGCTCCGGTGATACTGTAGATTTGGAAATCAACGGGGGTCAACGACTCGATACCGGTGATTTGCAGAGTAGACTGAGCCGGGTTTGGCGTAATCGAAATTGCCTGCTTAGCTTCCACTTCTTCGATAGATAGCGCATTCGGATCGGAAGAACGTGTGTAGCTAAAGCCACCGCCGCCGTTCATACCGCCGGCCCAGCTGTTGAAGTTTACGTCGATGTAGATATCGTCTGTAATCAAGTGGAGTACCAGATCTTTACCAGGTAATTGGAATTGACCAACAGCACAGTCAACCAGCTCGTAAAACAGTTGAAAGTTTAAGTTTCCGATACCATCGGCAATGGTGCCTAAAGCCCACTCGGTATCTACTGGTAGGGTCGCTGTACAGTCAGGAGAACCGGTTACGTCTTCCTGCGCAATATTGAAGATCGGCCACATGTCTTTTCGGGTAATCCAAACATTATCGGTTAAACGATCCTGGTTGGCTTCTAGATTCCAATCGGCATTTGGAGCTTTAGAAAAGGTAACATTCGGTCCGTCCCAGATAGTCTGAGCAGTTACACCGGTGATAGCTACGAAAGCAAAAAGGCAAAGAGTAAGTAAAAGTCTCTGTTTCATAAACAAGTTTGAGTGATTAATAATAACACTAATAATGCGTGAGTTCGAAGATAGTTCACCCTAAGCATGATCCTGGATTTATTCAATACGTTTTTTGCTCATATTACGACTTAAGGTCTCGGGAGTCATCCGTAAATAGGAGGCCAGGTATTTATGCGGTACCTGCTGAAAAACGTGTGGGCTTCGCTGGTGTAAACGCACAATACGGTCGGCGGGAGAAGGGGTTAGCAGGTCTAATTCCCGATCAATCCGCCCGACCAGCGCTTGCTCTACTACTTTGGTCCAGCAGCGATTCAGGGCTGGATACTCCTCTTTTAATGCATTCCAAGTACGGCCCGCGATGCTGGTTAGCTGGCAACCTCGCAGGGCTTTGATACCGTAACCAGAAGGAAGACCAGAAATCAGCGCCACCACATCACCAATAAAGTCCGGGGCATACCCAAAACCTACGTAGACCTCCTCCCCTTCTGGCATCGGATGGTAAATCCCCAAAAGTCCCGATTCTATAAAATAGAGATCCTGGGAAGTCTCCTCGGGGAGAATGAGATGTTGTCCTCTAGGTAGCTGTAGCGGCCGATTCCATGCCCGGTCCAGGGAATGCATCAATTCTTCTCCTAGGGGCTCAATACGATTCAATAACTCGGAGGGTTTCATTTCTTATTCTTTCGGCTAAATCAAGGGTAATTACAATACTTCTAGACTACCAACAATACGCCGCCCGTGGTAGGTTTCTGCCCCTAAGTAGGCATCTAATTCGGATAGGTTAGTAGGAAGGATCTTTCCGGCCGGGATGACCCGGATATGATCGGTTCCTATCCTTATCATTTCTTTCAAGGGGGCACGTCCTTCCCAGGCGGTTGAAGCGCCTCCCGAGCTCAGGACATGTGTTATACCAGGGATGGTCAGTAATTGCCGATACGCTTCGACGGGGTCGGGCGTGGCGTCAATGGCTTTATGGAAAGTCACACTAAGCTTGCCTGCCAATTGGGCTAACCGGTGAGTGGCAAACAGATCAATCGTCTGATCGGCTTGCAAGGCACCCAGTACAATTCCAGCAATTGGCAGTGCTCGAAAGGCTATAATGTCCGACTCCATGGTAGCCAATTCTCCTTCGGAGTACCGAAAGTTTCCCGGGCGGGGCCGCACCATCACTTTAACGGGAATCGATATTTTCTGCAAGACCTGCCTTACTAGTTCCAAAGGGGGGGTCAGACCATCTTCTGCCAGGTTGCCGCACAATTCTAATTGCTGAGCTCCTCGTTCTTGGGCTAAGACACATTCTTCTAGAGTCTCTACACAAGCTTCTAAACGCATGCTATCCTTTTTCGCTAAGATACTTTAATGATTTCCACTGGGTTAGCAAAAATGTAACCAAACCAAACACTAACAATCTGCCTACAAAAACCAAAAAAAGTATTCCCAAAAATTAGAAACACCAAATTATTTAACTCAAATACGCAAAAAACTTATTATTTTTTTGGAGACGTTCCCCACTTCTAATGTTTTATTAATCACAATAATTCGCGTACTGATGAAAAACCATCTAATTGCCTTCCTAATCTTGGCGATGGGCCTTAGCACCGCTACCTACGCCCAAAACCGTGGAGATGTAATCGGCACCTCCGTCATTTTTGACTTTTCTAAGTCGCAAACTCAAAATTCTATTAATTCTATTATCCCGATTAATCTCCCCAATTGGGTCGTCAATCTTTTGACGGATATCGACTACGGTACCAAGGGATACAAAGTAAACTACTGGACCGTTGACTTTGACAATAACCTAGTGCCAGCCTCTGGCTTGGTCGTTGTACCCAAAAACTACGGTTGCAACCACGACATGTTTGTCTACTGCCACGGAACCGTCTTTGAAAAAGATCAGGTACCTTCCAATTTCAGCGGAGCGGGAGATGGCGTAGAGATCATCTTTGGCCTCATCTACGGAGGAAATGGCTATCTAACCGTAATGCCCGACTACCTAGGTCTAGGAGATAGCCCCGAGTTTCACCTTTATGTAGATGAGAAAACCGAAACGACCGCAACAGTTGACTTAATGAAAGCGGCCCAAAACCTCTCCAACACGAACGGTTGGGGGCTTACTGGAGATGTGTTACTCTCTGGATATTCCCAGGGTGGACACGCCGGAATGTCCGTTTTCAAGTCAATCTCGCAGACCAATCAACCCAGTGGTCTAAATGATATAGCTACCGTGGGACTAGGTTCTGGCCCGTACGACTTATCCACCACTCAATACAATTTCATTCTGGACGACCCGTTCTACCCTACCCGAGAATACATCTTATACACGATTGCCTCTTGTCAAGAAGCTTATGGCAATATTTACACCACCCCAGAAGACATTCTAAGAGATCCCTACGCGGATTTATACACGAGCGAGATCTTGGGTCAAACCGGAAATACCGCTTGGGTACCCAGCCCGTATACCGATATGTTCCAACCGGGGGTTTACAGCAATTATGTCAACAATCCTAATAATCCGTTGCGCCAGTGTTTAGCCCAAAGTGATGTAGCCGACTGGTACAATACTACCAACTCTGCTTTCTATTACTGTACCGGCGATGAGCAGGTAGATTTCCATAACTCGTTGGTAGCCGAAGATGAAATGGAAGATAATCTACCTTGGTACTATTTCTGGTACGCTGGTCTGATCAATGCCGTTTACGTTGGTGGATTTAGTCACTTCGATTGCGTGATCCCATACGGCATTCTTTCTAAATGGCAGTTTGATGCCTACCAGTCTTGGTGCTGGTGGGCCGATGATCCGTCCGGAGAAGATAAAGTTATCACGAACGAATTGATCATCCGACCAACCAACTATCTTTACACGGAAATTAACCTAGCGGCGGTGAATCAACCGGTTCGGACCATTGAGTTGATCGATTTTTCTGGTACCGTAGTTAAAACTTTTGACAAAATTGATCGCAAGTTGGAGATCCTCCAATTAGAGACTGCAGAATTAGACTACGGTGCTTATGGCATTCGAGCTACCCTGGAAGATGGCGAGGTACTGCACAATCTAGCGGTTATTCAAGAACCAGATGTTATTTCACACCCCGACTACTCCCCCCTTAGCTACGACCGGAAGGCCGGAAAATACCACCTCGATTTGAGTCTTATCCCAGCAGAAATCTTTGATATTCGGGTATACAACGAGGAGAAAATACTACTGGAATCCTTTGGAGAGGTTGGAATGATTTCG
>JBCDIO010000189.1:0-6643 GCA_038748815.1 Bacteroidota bacterium | reverse complement strand
GATCTACTGGATAACTATAAACCCGGGGATCAGGTTAAAATTTCTTATTACCGCAAGGGTAAAGTTCAGTCTGTAAATGCTACGCTTGGTACCCGAGCCAATGCCGACTACGCTTCGGAGAAGAAGGAGAAGCCCTTCCTCGGTGTTTCTCAAATTGGAACTTCCTCCGCCAACAGTGATTTGGATGGTGTCAGTGTGAGTATCGTATCCAACTCTACGGCCGAAGCAATGGGCATGCGCCGCGGTGACATGATTGCTAAGATCAACGGCCATACCATTCTCGACTGGAATGATATTTCCACCGCTGTAAATACCCTGCGAGTTGGTGAAAACGTACGCGTTGATTACTACCGTGAAGGCAATCTAAAAAATGCGTCCGGAATGGTAAAATCCTACGAAACAACCAAACCGTCCAACGCTACCGTAGAATCTACCCCCAGAGAAGGATATGCTTTCCTTGGGGTTTATTCGGATGATGTAAATGCCAATAAGGCCAAGATACTGGGTTTTGAAAACCCCTACGGAAGCTACGTATCGGATGTAATTGCCAATACAGCCGCCGAGAAAGGAGGCATCATGCCTTTGGATTACATCTACGGAATTGACGAATACCGGGTTGGCGAAAACCAAAGCTTAACGGGCATCTTACGGAAATATCGCCCCGGTGAAACAGCGACCGTGCACCTAATCCGTAAGGGGGCTAGCAAAGAAGTGCAAGTCCTATTCACGGATCGTTCAGCTTCCGAAAAACGGAAACTAACAAAATGTGATGAACCATTCTTCGGTATTACCGAGATGGGCCGCCGCAGCGGAGGAAAGTACGGCGTACAGGTGAATGTCGTCAGCAATTCGACCGCCGAGCAATTGGGGCTACAAGACGATGATATCATTCTGGAGATCAACGGATACAAAATGGTCGACTGGAGTGATATTGGTAATGCTATTGATGCATTAGCTCCAGGAGACATCATTAAAGTTCGTTATGAACGCAATGGAAAGCAACTAGTCGGGTCGAAAGCGATTATGTCGTATGCCGCTACAAAGAATTGTGCCGATTGTGATTGTAATGATCGCGAGACGAATTATAATTTCGACTATGATCTGAAAGGAGATGTTCCAGATTTAAGTGATTTCAATGACATGACATTCACTTTAAATGATGTTTCGGATAATGAGCTTTCTACCCTTGGGGAATCGCTACGGATTAGTCTGCCTAGCCGCCAAGAATTAGCGGTGCAGAATGTGCGAGTGGCGCTGCAAGCCACCCAGGGAAGTGTAACTCTTGGTTTCCGCCTGGCGCAGAGAGGAGACACCACCGTCCGCATTTTTACCGAGTCGGGCCGTCAGATCTACGAGTACGAACTCAATGGGTTTACGGGTGAGTTTGAAGATGAAATCAATGTAGCCAGCAATGGTTCTGGTATTTATTATCTGGTGATTCGTCAAAACGACCAGGTTCGATTGAAGCAATTAGACGTAACCATGAATTAGTTCTGGTTACTTCCCATAAAGAAATCCTGATAAGGGTATTTTTTCGCTTTTCTGTTAGGCGGGGAGAACGTTTCGTTCTCCCCGTACTTTTTTACGGGTACCGGGAAATGAGGGATTCTGTTACCTGCCTGCCATTCGGCAGGCCGTCTACTCGTAGGTCTTTATTTACCAACAGCCAATAGCATGATCGGACGTTTTACTCGCAATTGTCTAATAAGTAACTATTCAGGTTGATTTAAATCTAGAAAAATAGGCCCGGTTTCTTACCAGCCTATTTTTCTACCTGCATATCATAAAAAGAGCCTCCCAGCGGAGGCTCTCTTCAAATGTCGGGTTCACTGGGTGTACTAGTTATTTGCTGAGGTTCCACGCCGGAACCGAACAAACAAAATAATCGCACAGTCTAGACAACACCCGAACCCGCTCCGAGCATAATTGTAATATTTACGAAGTACTAAGTAAGCCTTGCAGTAGATCTATTGATCATTGAATAAGCCTCCGATTTTTGTGATAAATTTTGCCTGGTAGAAAGCATGGTCTAGTTGCTGTAATTGGCCGGTCCAGCTTTGCTGAACCCGTATCCGAGAGGATCCTTGCCGCCATGGCAAGCGAGTCTGTCTCCAATGACTACCAAAGGAGAGCAGATAAAAAAACAGCAGGAGCAAGAAGCCGATCCAAAGGTGGATCAATGCTTTTTTCCAATTGGCACCTGAATCTGAATGTTTCATGGAATATCTGTTTCTCGATCTCAAAGTCCTTCCCCGAAGGGATTTGGCTATTCCATAGGTGCCGAGAAGTGCAGAACAGAACAAGATCATCCTGATCTCTATCTGGTTCCATGATACTATGAAGAGTACCTATTGGGTACAACTATTTTTTAAAAAGCTAGTATTTACTTCTCATCAGTGTGTTGCTTTGGTTAGTGCAAAAGCCTTGCCAAAAAATCCTCTATGATCGATTTCGCACCAGAACTCGGTAAAAAATGATCGCTTCCAGCGAAGGTTTGTCGGACAGCGGGGTCCAAGCAGTTGGGATTTATTATCTTCCCTGCAAACTGGATTAGCTATGGAAAATAAATGGACCTTCCTATGGCAGCATCGCAGTAAGTTCGCCTGGATCTTACTATCGCTGCTTTTTGTCATGCCCGCTCAAGCACAGCGGAAGAAGAAAAACAGCCAGGCAACCACTCCTTTGGCCACCACTACTCAGTACGATGCTAAATGGCTCGACTTGATGCAGTGGCGCTCTATCGGCCCTTACCGGGGCGGGCGTTCTTGCGCTGTTACTGGAGTGCCAGGTTCTCCCAATCTGTATTACTTCGGTTCTACGGGCGGTGGTGTTTGGCGTACCAAAGACGGAGGGCAAACCTACGAGAATATCTCTGATGGATTTTTTGGCGGCTCCGTGGGAGCTATCGCCGTTGCCAATTCTGACCCGAACGTGATTTACGTGGGAGGTGGAGAAAAAACAGTCCGCGGTAACGTGTCTTACGGATATGGGGTCTGGAAAACGGTGGACGCTGGTACCACTTGGCAACCCGCTGGATTACCGGATTCTCGCCACATCTCGCGGATTCGCATCCATCCACAAAACCCCGATCTGGTTTATGCTGCGGTAATGGGAGATTTGTATCAACCCACCGAAGAACGGGGGGTCTACCGCTCGCAAGATGGCGGAGAAACCTGGGAGCGTATCCTCTTTGCCAATGCGGATGCCGGTGCGGTCGATCTGACCTTTGACCCGAATAATGCTCGGATTATGTACGCCTCTACTTGGCGTATACGCCGCACGCCTTACAGCCTTTCAAGTGGTGGTGACGGCTCAGCACTTTGGAAAAGTACCGATGGGGGTAATACCTGGACCAATATTTCCGAAAACGAGGGCCTTCCTTCTGGCACGTGGGGAATTGTTGGTGTCACGGTATCACCCGTGAATTCAGATCGGGTTTGGGCCATTGTCGAAAATGAAAATGGTGGTG
The DNA here is from genome assembly GCA_038748815.1 of Bacteroidota bacterium. Taxonomy (GTDB): domain Bacteria; phylum Bacteroidota; class Bacteroidia; order Chitinophagales; family Saprospiraceae; genus JBCDIO01. The sequence continues at coordinate 3,174 of JBCDIO010000189.1, read as the reverse complement.
TATTCCGTTCTGACAATGCTGGTAAAACCTGGAAACGCCTCAACCAGTCCCGCGACCTGCGGCAGCGCGCCTGGTATTACTCGCGGATCTACGCCGATCCCCAAGACGAGGATATGGTCTACGTAGTCAACGTATCGTACCACCGCTCCAAAGACGGTGGTAAGACCTTTAAATCATTCCGGGCTCCACACGGAGACCACCACGATCTATGGATTGCACCCGAAAATCCAGATCGCATGATCATTGGAGATGATGGGGGAGCCCAGGTTTCTTTTGATGGGGGTGAAAACTGGAGTACGTATTATAACCAGCCAACTTCGCAATTTTATCGGGTGACCACCGATAATTCGTTCCCATACCGAATCTACGCTGCGCAGCAGGATAATTCCACTATCCGGATCAAACACCGAACCGAAAGTGGGAGTATTGGGGAGCGCGATTGGGAACCCACGGCTGGTTGTGAGTGTGGACATATCGCGATTGATCCGCTCGATGAGGATATCGTCTACGGTGGCTGCTACGATGGCTTTCTGGGTCGGAAAAATCACCGTACTGGAGAAAGCCGCGTGGTTTCCGTTTGGCCCGATAATCCGATGGGGCATGGCGCTGAGGGCATGAAGTACCGCTTTCAGTGGAACTTTCCCTTGTTCTTCTCTCCTCACGATCCCCGGAAGTTGTATGCTGCTTCCAATCATCTGCACGTCAGTTATAATGGAGGAGAAAGTTGGGAAATTATCAGCCCGGATCTTACCCGGAATGACCCCGAAAAGCTTGGGCCTTCCGGAGGACCGATTACCAAGGATAACACATCCGTGGAGTACTACTGTACCATATTTGCCGCCATTGAGTCGCCGCTCAAAAAAGACTTGATATGGGCTGGCTCGGATGATGGATTACTACACATTAGTCAAGACGGTGGCCAGAACTGGGAGAATGTAACGCCACCCGATTTGCCAGAATGGGCCTTGATCAACAGTATTGAGGCAAATCCTTATTCCGCGGGAGGCTTGTATTTGGCGGCAACCATGTACAAATCGGGAGACTACCAGCCATACCTGTATAAGACCAAAGATTACGGTAAGACCTGGACTAAGATCACCACGGGTATTGATGATGGGCATTTTACGCGGGTCATCCGTGCGGACCCCGAACGGCCAGGATTGCTGTATGCCGGTACGGAGAGTGGCATGTATATCTCCTTTGACGATGGGGCCTCTTGGCAATCTTTCCAGCAAAACCTACCGATTGTTCCAATTACGGACCTAGCTTGGAAAGACAAAGACTTAGTGGCCGCCACACAAGGACGAGGGCTTTGGTTGATCGATGACCTGACCCCTCTATACCAGTTAAATAGCGAGGTCGCTGCTAAGGACTGGTACCTTTTTGCGCCAGATATGGCCTACCGGACCCCCGGCTATCAGAGCAAGCGGGCTCGCAATGCCGGGATGAACCACCCCGGTGGCGTACCGGTTCAATTCCATTTGCCTCTACAACCGGATTCAGTGGAAGTCGTATTATCCTTTCACGAAAAAGACGGAACAGAAATCCACTCTTTCTCCACAAAAGCAAAGGAGAAAAAAGATAAGTTGAAGCTGGAGGATGGTGCCAATCAGTTTGTTTGGAATATGCGGTACCCCGCCGCCAAGAAATTTGAGGGAATGATCTTATGGTGGGCTTCGATGGACGGCCCCAAAGCCGTTCCCGAAAAAGACTATCTAGTACGCCTACAGGTTGGGGGAGAGATGATAGAAAGTCCTTTCCGAATTGCTAAAGATCCGCGGGGGGAGACGAGCCAGGAAGATCTGGAAAAGCAGTTTGCTTTTGTACAATCAGTGAATAAGACGGTTACGAAAGCACACGAAGGAATTATCGAAATTCGCCAGATCAGGGAGCAGATCAAGCATTACCAAAAAATCGGTAAGGAGATGGAATCCTGGGAACCCATTCTGGAAAAAGGAAAGCAGATTGATTCTACGCTTACGCTTGTCGAAGAGGCCTTATATCAGACCAAAAATCGAAGTGGTCAGGATCCCTTGAACTTCCCGATCCGTTTGACCAATAAATTGGCGCATTTGAATTCGGTGAGTGGGTCTGGGGACTACGCTCCAACGGCTCAATCTTATGCCGTTAAAGAAGAACTAACCGAGGCGATCGAAGCAGAACTAAAGATTTTGGAAACCGTTAAGGTGAAAGAGTTACCTGCATTTAATCGCTTGGTGCAAGAATTATCGGCAGGTGGTATTGTATTACCAGATACCGAGGAATCCGAATGATATGGAAGAAATCGTAATGACTTTTACCCCCGACAATGGGGGACTCAATAGTACAACGCTGTGGGCTACCGCCGGACTAGTGGTAGCCCTCGGGGTTTTTGTTTGGGGTTTGCTACCCGGAGAGCGAGGTATTCCCAAAGCATTAAAGCCCGTAATATCAATGTTAGGATTCGTTGGAATACTAGTAGCGGGGTCAACCGTATTTTTCAGTGCCTGGGCGGACCGAAAGATCGGCCCGGTGCAAGTGAGTGATACCGGCATTGAAACGCCTTACGGGGAAGCTCTTTATGCGAATATTCGTAAAGTTTCTGTAGAGAAAGACAATCCGACAAGCATCTTTCCCGCTACTTCGGACGCAGACATAGCTTCTTTCTTGCTCATCGAAGAAATATCGGGAAAGACCCACGTACTATCCTCCGAAAATTACCCCATTCAAGAGATTTTAGGAGTAATGCGGAAACAGATGGAAACGCTTGAAAAATAATGGGCTTAGCGTACAAAAAACTCACGCCGTAAAACGCCTGTGTAAGAGCGTAATTCTACTACGTATTTTCCCTTAGGAAAGGTATGCATATCTAGTTCGTAAATAGTATTAACCGGTAGGTTGAACACTTCGTCTTGGAAGACGATTTTTCCGGCAGCATTTTTTACGGCTATATCGTTGAGATTTACATTGATCGTCTCGAAGTCAATGTAGTAGATTTTTTGTTCTTCATCGACAAAAAATGACCAGTTGTCATCACTAGAAGTAGTCATAATGTCTGCTCCACCTTTGGCGGTAAACTCTTGGGCTTGCAGTGTATTTAAACCCAAAAATAGAAAGCCGCACGCTGCCGTCAGCACAAATTTCTTAATCATGATATTGTTGGATTTTCAGGGAAAGCCCCTGGGTTTCTAGCAT
>JBCDIO010000188.1:0-6676 GCA_038748815.1 Bacteroidota bacterium | reverse complement strand
GATCATCGCTTATATAAATTTGTTGGGCGCGGCAAAGCCCACCCCAAAGTGAAATACCTTACTTAGCGCGCTCTAGAATCTCAACCAAGCGCCAGCGCTTATTCTTACTCAAAGGACGAGTTTCCATGATCCGTACGGTATCACCAATATTGCACTCGTTCTTCTCATCGTGCGCCATAAACTTGTTCGTTTTCTTAACGAACTTACCATAGATCGGGTGACGTAGACGACGTTCTACAGAAACGTTGATAGACTTGTCCATAGCGGCACTTACTACAACGCCGATCTTGGTTTTCCGCAAATTTCTTTCTTCAGCCATTTTCTATTGATTACTACTTCGCAAGAAGTAAAGCTTACTTTTGTTTGCGCCGACGAGCGCGAATTTTTGAACGATTCGCCGTTTCTTCAGCAGACATTCCAGCTACTTCGCGGCGACGAATTTCGGTTTTCAGACGAGCGATATCCCGACGTACCTCTTTCAGAGCGGTTGGGTTATCCAGACCACGAATTGCATGATCGAACTTCAACTTCTGAAACTCTGTACTAGTCTTATTTAGCTCAGCAGCCAAATCGGCGTCTGCGTAATCTTGTAATTCTAAATACTTCTTACTTGCCATCACCCATTAAGGTTAAGATTGATGAATACGGGTTACCCCTGATAATCTGGTCGAACGGACACTTTAGTCATAAGTGGCAACTTCTGAGCCGCTAACCGTAGTGCCTCGTAGGCTACATCATCGGGCACACCGTCCAACTCAAACAACATCCGACCAGGCTTGATCTCTGCTACCCAGTGATCCAAAGCCCCTTTACCTTTACCCATCCGTACCTCTTGTGGTTTGGCAGTGATTGGCTTATCAGGGAAAATACGGATCCATACTTTTCCTTCCCGTTTCATATGACGGGTCATCACGATCCGCGCTGCTTCGATCTGCCGGTTGGTAATCCGGCCACCGGTTGTGGCTTTCAAACCAAAGCTTCCGAAAGAAACTAGGTGTCCCCGCTGGGCAAGGCCTTTGCTTCTTCCTTTCTGCTGCTTACGATATTTCGTACGCTTTGGCTGTAACATGATACCTATTTTTTGAATCCCCAATGCGGGGTTGATTAAACAACTTGTTCAACTCCTTGATTTACAAGTAGCTGGGTAGAGTCGAAAAAAGCGTGGCAAAGGTACAGCTTATTTTCGAGAAAATATAGCGCAACCGAATTGAATTTATGGGTCAGAAACAGATCCAGTCCCTTCACCTCGGTTCTTTTCGGTCTCCTAGCTATTGTTGCGGCGATCTCCGCCATCTCGGCGACGACGACCTCCACGGCCACCATCCCGCCGGCCTCCGCCACCACGACGTCCGCCTTTTTCTTTTACATCCAAACCAGCGTTTGGAGAAAGATCGCGTTTGCCAAGAACCTCACCGTTACAGATCCATACTTTGATACCGATCTTACCGTAAATAGTCTGTGCCTCAACCAATGCATAGTCGATATCTGCCCGGAAGGTATGCAAAGGAGTACGTCCTTCTTTATACTCTTCAGAACGCGCCATCTCCGCACCGTTCAAACGACCAGCAATCCGTACTTTGATTCCTTCAGCACCCGCGCGAATGGTTGATTGGATCGCCATCTTGATCGCTCGACGGTAGTTGATCCGTGCTTCAATCTGCTTGGCAATACTCTCACCAACGATATTTGCATCCAACTCCGGCTTGCGGATTTCGATGATGTTGATCTGGACTTCTTTTCCAGTCAGTTGCTTCAACTCTTCGCGAATCCGATCCACTTCTGATCCACCCTTACCAATAATGATACCGGGGCGGGAGGTGTGTACGGTCACCGTGACGCGCTTAAGCGTACGCTCGATGATAATACGAGCGATACCACCACGCTGGACCCGTGCCCGCAAGTAGTTGCGGATACGCTCGTCTTCTACTACTTTATCGCCGAAATCCTTACCACCGAACCAGTTTGATTCCCAACCGCGGATGATCCCGAGACGATTACCAATTGGATTAGTCTTCTGACCCATAATAAATAGTTAGAATGAATAGTTTCTTTTCTTAATTAGGCTTACTCTTCCTCACCAGCATCGCTGGCTTCAACAGGCAGAGGCAACCGATTTTCTACCACAATCGTTACGTGGTTTGTGCGTTTGCGGATCCGGTGTGCCCGACCGTGAGGTGCGGGGCGGAAACGCTTAAGCATGGTCCCTTCGTCTGAGTAAGCGGACTTGATGAACAAGTTAAAGTCATCAGCACTTTCAGCTCCATCTAGTTTGTATTCCCAGTTGGCAATAGCAGATAGAACTACTTTTTCCAGCCAAACTGCCGCTTCTTTCTTAGTGTAGCGCAGGATATCTAGAGCTTCATCAACATTCTTTCCACGAATGACGTCTACTACCAATCGCATTTTGCGGGCAGACATTGGACAATTTCTGAGTTTGGCAACTGCTTCCATCGTATTCAATTACTAGGTTGATATAGCAGATTGGAATAGGGGATTAACCCAACCATTCCTAAATTACTTTTTACGGTTTCCAGAGTGACCTTTGTAGGTACGCGTTGGGGAGAATTCACCCAACTTGTGGCCTACCATGTTCTCTGTAATATATACTGGCACGAAAGAACGACCATTGTGCACTGCGATGGTCAAACCCACCATGTCAGGAATGATCATCGATGCCCGTGACCAGGTTTTAATCACGCCCTTTTTACCGCTTTCTTGCGCAGTCTCCACCTTCTTCAACAACTTGTGGAATACGTAAGGGCCTTTTTTAATTGAACGAGCCATAATTCGAGCTTAAAAAGGTTATTATTTACGTGATTTAGACTTACGCTTAGTCACGATCAATTTATTCGAGTGCTTCTTAGGCTTCCGAGTCTTCTGACCTTTAGCCATGATACCGTTTCGAGAACGTGGATGTCCCCCGGAAGCACGTCCTTCACCACCACCCATCGGGTGATCAACTGGGTTCATTGCAACACCCCGGGTGCGTGGGCGACGTCCTAACCAACGTTTACGACCGGCTTTACCGAGTACTTGTAGACCGTGGTCAGGGTTAGAAGTAGATCCAATCGTAGCGCGACAAGTCAACAGAACCCGACGTACTTCACCCGAAGGCAATTTCACGATTGCGTATTTTCCTTCCCGGCCCATCAGAGTGGCATTGGTACCCGCCGAACGAGCCATACTGGCACCGTTCCCTGGGCGTAGTTCTACTGCGTGAATCGTAGAACCGAGTGGGATATCCCGAAGGAACATCGTGTTACCGATATTTGGAGCTGCATTTGCTCCAGATTCGATGGTGTCACCTACTTGCAGACCATTGGGTGCAATAATGTAGCGTTTCTCACCATCTTCGTACTGCACAAGTGCGATGTAAGCGGTACGGTTTGGATCGTATTCGATCGTTTTGACGGTGGCAGTCATTCCGTCTTTGTTCCGCTTGAAATCAATCACTCGGTAGCGACGTTTGTGTCCACCACCACGGTGACGTACGGTACGGTGACCCTCATTGTTCCGTCCACCGCTTTTCTTGATCGGCTCCAACAGGCTTTTCTCCGGCTTGCTGGTTGTGATCTCCGTATACGCATTACCCACACGGGTCCGAAGACCTGGGGTAATTGGGTTATACTTTTTAACTGGCATTGCTAAATGATTTCGATGTTTCGAAATAGACCCGCTATAACTTTAGCTGCTTATCAGCGGTTCTTTTTTAGATATCTCCGAAGAAGTCGATATCCTCTCCTTCTCCTAGGGTTACTACGGCTTTTTTAAAGCCAGAACGGTACCCCTTCAATACTCCACTTCGAGTATTACGTGTTTTTTCTTTAGCCGGCATTACGAGTGTATTCACTGACTCAACAGTTACACTGTACATCTCCTCTACGGCCTTTTTGATCTCAATTTTATTGGCTCCTTTGTGCACAACAAAGGTATACTGATTGAGTTTTTCCGAAAGGCGATCCGATTTCTCGGTAATCAACGGCTTAACTAAAATTTCCTTAGCCATGTCGGACTATTTTTGGGCTGTGCACGAGGCAGCAGCTACCGGTTTAAGCAAAGGTTTCTTTGATCTTATCAACGGAACCTTCCGAAATAATCAATGTTCCGCTGTTCATTACCTGGTAGGTATTTAAATCTTCTGCACGAGCAACCAACGCGTTTGGTAGGTTGCGAGAAGAAAGTAGTACCTCTTTCTCGTAATCCGGGGTTACCAGAATAGATTTTTGATCCGCAACACCTAGGTTACTCAGAATATTGATATACTCCTTCGTCTTTGGTGCTTCGAAAGAGAAGTCTTCCACTACAACAATCTTCCCTTCGGTTGCTTTAGCCGATAAGGCAGACTTACGTGCCAAGCGACTTACTTTCTTATTGAGGCGGACGTTGTAGGTGCGTGGACGTGGTCCGAACATACGGCCTCCGCCACGGAAAACACCACTTTTGATACTACCCGCACGAGCGGTACCGGTACCTTTCTGGCGCTTCAGCTTCCTTGTAGAACCTGCGATTTCACCACGCTCTTTGGATTTATGTGTTCCTTGGCGTTGGTTAGCTAGGTATGATTTAACGGAAAGGTATACCGCATGCTCATTAGGCTCAATACCGAAGATATCTTCTGGCAAGTCGATTGAGCGACCGGTTTTCTCTCCTTGAATGTTATGAACTTCCAGTTTCATCACCTAAAGGTTTATTCGATGAAACCCGTCAGGAACGGGCCTGAATTACTTTTCAATAATTACAAAAGATCCTTTGTGACCGGGGATTGCACCTTTGATCAGGATCAGATTCTCATCTGGGAAGATTTTAAGTACTTCCAGGTTGGTGATCTTAACGCGCTCGCCACCGGTACGTCCGGCCATGCGCATACCCTTAAATACCCGAGCTGGGTAGGAGGCGGCACCGATAGAACCAGGAGCACGTTGGCGGTTATGCTGTCCGTGGGTAGCATCATTTACCCCGGCGAAACCGTGGCGTTTAACAACCCCTTGGAAACCTTTCCCTTTTGAAGTACCGACCGCGGCAACGATGTCGCCCTCTTCGAATACTTCCTCTACTTTAACGACTTCACCTGGGCCTTTTTCGACCACATCGAAATCGCGGAATTCAACTACTTTTCGCTTGGGAGCAGTGTTCGCTTTCTCAAAATGCCCTTGCATGGCTTTTGAGGTACGCTTTACTTTAGCTTCACCGAAGCCTAGCTGGTAGGCATTGTAACCATCAGAGTCTTCTGTTTTGACTTGGGTTACAACGCAAGGACCGGCTTCAACGACCGTACAGGCAATATTCTTACCCGCATCTGTAAAGATGCTGGTCATTCCGATCTTTTTACCGATAATACCGTTCACGATAATAGGTTTTTGAATAATGAACACCGAACAAGGCTAATGGCCTGGTCATGATGCTAAGTAACCTTAGCACAGGGAAGTGCACACGATCCCATTTGGGATACGCACGGAAACACAGTCATAATGGATGGCTCAGACGAGCCAGAGGCAGGAAAGAAATGGTAAGCATTTCTGTCCCCACGTTCACCAATTTGACAGTTAGGCATCGAATACAACAAACGGATTAAACCTTGTTCAATATTCGATATCCGTTATTCAAAAATTGGGTTCAAATCGCTGAATTACGTCAACTTAACCTGAATATCTACTCCACTAGGAAGCTCCAATTTAGATAGCGCATCAACCGTCTTTTGAGTAGGTGTGTAGATCTCAATCAACCGTTTGTGTGTGCGCAATTGGAATTGCTCCCGAGATTTTTTGTTGACGTGCGGCGAACGCAGGACAGTAAAAATCTCTTTTTTAGTGGGCAGAGGAATCGGACCAGTGACAACAGCTCCGCTATTACGGACTGTTTTGACAATTTTCTCCGTTGACTTATCAACTAGATTGTGATCGTAGGAACGGAGTTTGATACGAATTTTCTGATTCATAACCCTAAAAAAGCGTTAAAAGAACTTATTTGAAAACAGGGGCCAGACCTTCAGTCGGCCCCTGCTATCGATTCCTAATTATTAGAAATTAAACCTTCACTTCACCTTTAGCCTTCTCGATCACTTCTTTTGCGATACCTGACGGAGCAGGAGCGTAGTGCGAGAATTCCATGGTTGAGCTCGCCCGACCAGAAGTAATGGTACGAAGTGAAGTTACATAACCAAACATTTCAGAAAGAGGCACATCGGCTTGTACAGCAACAGCACCACCGGTACGTGGTTCTTGCCCTTTAGGCAATCCACGGCGACGGTTCAAGTCACCAATTACAGAACCTACATACTCGTCTGGAGTAACTACTTCCAGCTTCATGATTGGCTCCAATAAGACTGGCTTACATTTTGGAGCAGCTGCTTTGAAACCTTCTTTAGCACACAATTCGAAAGCAATTGGCTTACTATCCACTGCGTGTGTAGATCCGTCAAACAGACGAACTTTCATAGAATCCATTCCGTAGCCGGCCAAAATACCGTTGTCCATCATGGATTCGAATCCTTTGAAAGAAGGACCAATCAATTCTTTAGGAATAGAACCCCCTACGATGTTGTTCACGATTTGCATCCGAACTTTACCGTTTTTGAAGTCTTCCGAATCCAAGAATTCTTGATCGGCAGGTCCTAATTCAAACTGCATATCGGCAAACAAACCAGAACCACCTGATTGCTTTTTCAAGCGCTCGCGGT
>JBCDIO010000187.1:0-6680 GCA_038748815.1 Bacteroidota bacterium | reverse complement strand
TGGAGGGGCTAAAAGCAGGCGCCGGAAATCCTAAAATGGCCATGATGCCAGAAGGCGCCATTCAAACGCGGACCGACTATGGTGTGGCAGGTTATGGCGGTCCATGCCCCCCGGAAGGCCACGGTGCCCACCAGTATGTCATTACGGTTTACGCTTTGCCAATGGCCAAGCTCGGACTAGATGAGAATGCCACTCCTGCCGTGGTAGGCTACTATCTAAACCAAAATGCGATTGGTCGGGCTTCCGTGGTGTTCTATCATTCTCGGTAGAGTAAGAGGTATTCGTTCGCCTCAAATACAGTTCGCCTTCTCACTGCAGTAAGAAGGCGAACTTTCTAATAGAGGAACATAAGCATTTTAACTATGCTCACTCAACAACCTTTCTGTTTTGGCGGTCTCTACTTTATTCACAAACTTCTCTGCTTCGTGGCGATCACGCACCACTTTAGCTACCGTAAAACAGGAAGTCACACTGAATAAATAGGACATAATCAGGAAACCCTTCATGGCTACATCCGCCTCCAAATAAATGAGGCCAGCCACCATACCGATCGCCGAAATTACTAAGGCAATCCAAGACATGTTGTAAAAGGACTTCGAGTTCTGATACTCATAAGCGTAAGCAGTCATAAGCTTCGTTTTTCTTGGTTTTACAGGAATTCGTTCCATTGAAGCTCCCAAAAAAAACTTGACTCCCAGTCAAAAATCGATCAAACCACGGATTTGCTCGATAAAAACCTGGATGCCCAACCCCATCTGATCGAACGCAAACAAAAAAGCCCTCCCGACGAATCGGGCAGGGCCATTGAGCTTTGATATTCTGATTTTAGTATAAGCGTTTTACCAACGGCGGCGACCGCCCCCGTAAGTCATTGCTTCACCTTTTCCAAATCCATAACTAAAGCCGAGGGTAATAAAACGCCCCCGTAGACTTCTACTATATACTTCAAATGTTTCTTGAACAGTGGTCATTTCCCAGATCCGTGAGGCGAAAATATCGCGTACACTCAAATTAACAACCGCCTTTCCTTTCCAGATTTTCTTACGTACCCCTAAGTCCGCAAATAATTGTGCGGAGCGCACTCCCTGAATCATTTGTTCTGCTGATTCGTATCTCCCAGTAACTTCTAAATCAAACTTGGCGGGCAATTTCCATTTGGTGGTTATTCGAGCATCCCACACGTCGGCCGCAAAATCAAACACCGTCCCTTCTAAACTACCCTCACGTTGAAAATAGCGGTAGTTGAAGTCTCCATTCATTGTTAACCACTTAGCTGGGCTGTATTTGGTGTTGAATTCCACTCCGGTGGCCTGATTGGTACCAATATTGACGGGCATGGTCACGGTGACTCCGTCTTCGAAAAAGGAGATTCGTTCGATCACTTCGGAAGTATACCGTTGATAAACGCCCAAATTCATCGAAATCTTATCTAGAATATAGATTCCATTCACCTCGTATGAATCCGTAAACTCAGGGAGTAGATTCGGATTTCCCATCCGTATATTAAAGTTGTTACGAATGTTGAAGAAAGGATTTAAATCCCATAGCCGAGGACGGAAGATTCGTCGGGAATACCCCGCTTGAAAAGATAGACGCTCGTTGACCTTATAAGAGGTATGAGCCGAAGGAAACAGGTTCGTAAAGTTTTGATTGTTCGGTTGATTGGTAGTTACCAGCAGCGTTGACAGGTCCGTATTTTCTACCCGTAAGCCCGCTTTGATTCCCCAACGGTCGCCTTCGTACGCACCCGTCGTATATAGGCCCAGCACTTTTTGATTATAGTCGAACTGATTAGTAAAATCAGGGTTGGAAACAAATTCTCCCCCTACCAGATCCTTTACTTCAAAGTTATTGCTCACATCTTGGATGACGTATTGTGCACCAGTCTCTAACGTCCACTTATCATTGAACGGTTTCGTATAGTCCGCTTTGAAGGTGAAATTTCCCTCTTGAAATTGGGTCGCTGTCAATTGGTCATCGAAGGTAAGGTCTCCTTGAATCACTTGATTATCAAACTGTGATTCTAAGTCTTTACCAAAGAAACGGCCCAGAGCACTAAACAGCAAAGTATGTTCCTTATCGTCCTTAAAGTCTTTCTTATACTGTAATTCGTATTGCAGCTTCGGATTACCCGCTGTAGTTACTTCTTCCCGTTCCCATTCGGTGATCACATTGCCGGTGGCATCCAACTCCTGGAAAGCGAAGGTAGAGGGTTGGCTCTCCGCTTCGTAGGCAAAGTTCCCCGAAAGGGTAATTACGTTATACTTATTAAGGTGATAATCTGCACCAAGAATGACATTATAAAACTGCTCGTTCCGAAATTCTACCCCATCACTGGTTATCGAAGTTCCCGAGAGGAGGTTCGTATTGACGGACTCCCGAAACCGGGGCAAAGACCGGTATCCAACGCCAAACTGACTGAAAAGATTAAACTTTTCGGTACGCCGATTGACACTCAGACCCACACTATGATTCTGGGGCCAGCCGGTATTTAACGTAATGGATCCGTTGATCCCTTTTTTCTCCTCCTTTTTTAGAACGATATTAATAATCCCGGAGGTTCCCTCCGCCTCGTACTTTGCGGAAGGATTGGTAATAACTTCCACCTTTTCGATCATATCGGCTGTAATGGTACCCAGGGCATTTCCTTCTTCACTGGCCAGAATGGAAGGTTTTCCATTAATCAAAATTTGCACCCCACTACTTCCTCGCAGGCTAATTTGCCCTTCGATATTTACATTGACCGAAGGTACATTATTCAAGACCTCTAGTGCACTTGCTCCAGTACTACTCAGATCTTGCCCTACATTAAAGACTCGTTTGTCTAACTGGAAGGTAGTTTGTGATTTCTCGGCACTCACTACCACTTCGTCGAGCATTTCAGCGTCTTCAGATAAAGAAACTAATCCTAAATCCACTCGGCCTTTTTCCGGGGTAAAATCAGCAACCACCAACGTTTGAAACCCAATAAAATCAAATTGGATAGCAAACGCCGGGGTTTTGCTTTCCAGGGTAAAAGATCCATCTAAACCGGTAGCCGTGCCGGCAATTAGATCGTCTGTCTCTGGATTTACCAGTTTGACAGTCGCAAATTCCAAAGGTTGCTGGCTTGATTGTTCAACCACAATCCCAGTTACCACAATGGGCCGGTTTTGTGCCCATAAGGACTGAGTACTAAATAAGATTAGGCTTAGTACCGTAAAGAAATTAGTTTTCATTGCTTTAATAGTAGTAGTTCTAGATGGGTAATGTAAATATGGCCGCCTGGTTGAGTCAGAAGAAATGGAATCCGCCCAACGACCAATCTTTTCCGCTCAACGACCATTCTTCCGGAGCATCCACGAATACGGTCGTTGGGAGTTGAAATCTAGTCGTTGAAAGGATCGAATTTGTCCGATTGCGAGGCTTTTGCCAAATTTGCTCTATGGTCGAACCAGGAAACCATAGGAATGTTCCGTATCGCGAAGCGCTTTTTCAGCTTGTACTGCATATTGTGGTCTTTATATTCTTTGTCTTTGACCGGAATACCCACGCGATTAAGCTACACCATGTGGTTTTCTTTCTGGAGTACACCCTCACCGCTGGTTTGATCAATTACTGGCTGTTGCCCCGCTACTTTTACCGAAAGAATTATTTGGCTTTCTTCCTCTGGTTGGTCGTGCTAATTACCTTGGCCATCATCGTTGAGGAAATGGTTTTAGAACAGATCTTCTTTGCGGATACTCGGGGCAAGAATTTCCCGGGCATCTTCTTGAGTCTACTGTACTTTATGCCGGTGGTCATCATACTGGTGGGCTGCAAATTTGGCTGGGACGCTTTGCACAAGCAGCGGGAGCTTGACCAATTGAAAGTAGCTATTCAAGAAAGCGAACTACAGTTTCTAAAATCCCAGATCAACCCACACTTCTTATTCAATAATTTGAATAATCTCTACTCGTACGCCATCGAACAATCGCCCAAAACACCGGAGATTATTCTGGAGCTCTCGGCTTTTCTTCGGTATATGCTATACGAATGCTCGGCCAAATATGTATCTCTGCAAAAGGAACTGGAGCAAATGGGTAACTACATCCGACTCAATGAGCTGCAGATCGAAGAACGGGGCCAGGTAGAATACAACGTAATAGATATTGGGCCCGGACATTTAATTGCCCCACTAATCCTGATTGTGTTTATTGAGAATGCCTTTAAACACAGCACTGGAAGCCAATCGGATAATATCCAAATTGTAGTCCAAGTAAAAATGGAAGGAACTAGTACCCTGCACTTTCACTGTTCCAACAGCTATTTGCCGGAGAACAACACCGAACGACTAGACCGTGGCATCGGTCTTGCCAATGCTCGTAAGCGATTAGACCTGCTTTATCCGAATCGCTACCGCTTAGACATTGAAAAATCCGCTCAGCAATATCAAGTAGATCTTTACCTTGAACTACAAACACCCCAAGCGGTATGAGGTGTATCATTGTAGAAGACCAGCCCCCTGCTCAACGCATTCTCAAAAAATACATCCAGGATATGAGCAGCCTGGAACTTGCCGGAACCTTCCCGGATGCTTTGCAGGCCTTGGCTTTCTGCCAAAAAGAACGAGTTGATCTCATCTTTTTAGATATCCATTTACCTAAAATCTCCGGCCTGGAGTTTTTGAAGACCTTAGCTAACCCTCCCCACGTAATTCTGACCACGGCCTTTCCGGACTATGCCTTAGAGAGTTACGAGTTCAACGTGGTGGACTATTTGCTGAAGCCCTTTTCCTTTCAACGCTTTGTAAAAGCAGTCAGTAAAATCGAGCAAAAGGCGCCACCCTACGAGCCTAGCTCCGAACCGAATAAGTCCATCTTTGTCAAATCCGGATACGAACATATTCGCATCCGTCCTCAGGATATTCTATACATCCGCTCCGACGCTGATTACACCGAAATTCACCTCCAAGAGCAACGTTATCTCAGCCAAATGACCTTGCAAGAATGGTTAGATCAACTGGGTGTCGAACGATTTATGCGGGTCCATAAATCCTACATCATTCAATTAGATCATATTGCTAAGCTTGGTGGTAGCCAAGTCACTCTGGTGGATGGATCGACGGTACCCATAGGTCGTGTTTACAAGGAAGCCTTCCGGAGGCGAGTGTTGGGCACCTAAGAGATCCCTGACGAATGACTACCTTTACTCTATGCGGATTGGATTTGATGCAAAAAGACTTTTCTTCAATCGAACGGGCTTAGGTAACTATAGCCGCACTACCTTGCGGCACTTAGCTACCGCCTTTCCAGAACAGGAGTATGTACTCTTTAGCCCTAAAAGGCCGGTCCCCAACTCCTACCCTTCTTTTCAAGTTACCCCCTTTCAGGTCCAAACCGGTTCCGGTCCCAGTGCCTGGTGGCGTTCCTTTGGACAAACCAAAGATTGGGAGATACATGGAATCGACCTCTACCACGGCTTAAGTAATGAGCTTCCCTTTACCACGGCGAAAACCAAGATCTCCACTATCGTTACCATCCACGATCTCATTTTTAAAGCATACCCCCAGACTTATCCCTGGATTGATCGACAGATTTATGATATAAAAAGTCGCCGGAGTTGCCAATTGGCTTCCAAGGTGATTGCCATCAGTCAGTCTACAAAGGCAGATTTAATTCGATGGTACCAGATTCCGACCGAAAAGATCGAAGTGATCTACCAACCAGTAGCTGGGCATTATTACGAGCTGCTTCCCGTCAGTCAGGTAGAAAGGATCAGACAGCAATATCATCTTCCAGAGACTTTTGTACTGTCGGTCGGTACCATTGAAGCTAGAAAAAACCTGGGCTTAGTCATCGAGGCACTCGGGCAAATCCCCAAGGCTCATCGGCCACCTTTAGTGGTGGTTGGTAAGCCTACTTCCTATAAAAAGGAGGTGGTAGAAAATATCCAAAAACGTCAACTAGGTCAACAGGTTCTTTGGCTGGATTGGCTAGAGGACTACCGAGATTTGCAGGCACTTTACCAAGCCGCCACCCTCTTTGTCTATCCTTCAAAATACGAAGGAATGGGCCTACCGGTTATTGAAGCTCAATTATCGGGCACCCTGGCCATTACCAGCACCGCCTCTTCCCTACCCGAAGCCGGTGGGGAGCATGCGGTTTTAGTTGATCCGGAAAATTCAGAGGAATTAGCCGTACAGATTCAGGTACTTCTGAGTGACACGGAAAGCAGAAAACAAAAAGCGGAAGCTGGGCAGCGGGATGCAAGGCTACGATTTAATCCCGCTACGCTTACTAAACAATTACATCGGCTTTATGAGAGACTACGAACAAAATAAAACAAATTGTTGCAAAAAATAACGATTTAGTTTATATTGCAATTAATGATTACGGACATTCAAAAACTAGATTTCAATAAACGATATACCTACGCGGATTACCTTTCTTGGCACTTCTCTGAGATGGTGGAGCTTATCCGTGGAAAAATCTATCGGATGTTCCCAGCTCCCGGGCAGCAACACCAACGAATTTCAGGTAACTTATTTCTTCAAATTGGTCTTTTCTTACGCGAAACACCTTGTCAACTGTACCATGCACCATTTGATGTACGCCTACCGCTAC
Source organism: Bacteroidota bacterium (assembly GCA_038748815.1). Lineage (GTDB taxonomy): Bacteria > Bacteroidota > Bacteroidia > Chitinophagales > Saprospiraceae > JBCDIO01. Next base: position 96 of record JBCDIO010000187.1, on the reverse strand, counting down.
CTCTAAACCAGCAAATAGAGGCTCAAATGGACACCGTCGTACAACCCGATCTTTGCGTAATCTGTGACCCAGAAAAACTACGTCCCGAAGGTTGTG